>NZ_JBEYTS010000017.1:0-137198 GCF_040643155.1 Streptomyces sp. NPDC047453
GCCCGGTTACATTCCGAACCCGGAAGCTAAGCCTTACAGCGCCGATGGTACTGCAGGGGGGACCCTGTGGGAGAGTAGGACGCCGCCGAACAAATTTTGAAAGGGTTGGACCCCGAACTTCGGTTCCGGGTCCAACCCTTTTTTGTTCTCCGTTACTTGAAGTTCATGTTGCGCAACCAGCATCCGCCTCATGGGTATTGCTGCTCTGCTCAGGGCCGCCGGCGTCGGAGTCGGTGACGAGGTCGTCGTGCCGGCGTTCGGCAACGTGGAGGTTGCCGAGGCCGTGACACAGGTGGGCGCGCTGCCGGTGTTCGCCGACATAGACCCGATGACGTACTGCCTCGACGCCTCCACCGTCGAACAGGCCCTGACCTCGCGCACGGTGGCCGTGGTCGTCGTACACCGCTTCGGCCGGTCCGCCGACATGGGGCGGCTGCACGAGATGGGCCGGCGGCACGGGCTGCTGGTGCTGGAGCAGGGCGAGTCCGAGGCGCCGTACGACGAGGTGGCGCGGCGCAGGGAGCGTGCCGCCTATCTGGACACCAAGCTGCGGGGCGTACGGACGCCCGACGGTGGTGACGGGCACACCTATCAGCAGTACGTGGTGCGGGTGCCGGGCAACGGCCGGCCGGACCGGGACGCCTACGCACGCGCCATACGCGCCAGGGGAGTTGACTGCCGGGTGCCCGTGAAGACCCCCGTGCACCGGCTGCCGGAGTTCCGTCGGTGCGTGTCCCTGCCGGAGACCGAGCGGGCCGCCGAGGAGACGCTCACGCTGCCCGTGGACGCCTCGTTGACGCGGCGGGAGATGCAGCGGATCGTCTCGGTGTGCAACGCGCTCGGCGGACCGATCATGGTTGGGAGCACCGCCTTGTTCGGGGTATGATCTATTCCGTTGCCGCGGGGGAAACCCCGAAAAGGCGACAGGCCCCTATAGCTCAGTCGGCAGAGCGTCTCCATGGTAAGGAGAAGGTCAACGGTTCGATTCCGTTTGGGGGCTCCAACGGAAAAGGCCCTCACCCATCGGGTGAGGGCCTTTTCCATGCCCTGTGGCGCCCTACTGCTGGAGACCCGGCACCCGCATCGCCAGGATCGCCATGTCGTCGGACGGGGCGTCCGAGGCGAAGCGCTCCACCGCGCGCATGATGCGGGCCGCCACCGCACCGGCCGTCAGGCCCGTACAGGTGGTGAGCACGTCGGCGAGACCGTCGTCGCCCAGCATCCGGGTGCCCTCACGGCGCTCGGTGACGCCGTCCGTGACGCACAGCAGTACATCGCCCGGGTCCAGCGTGATCGTCTGCTCGTACAGCTCCAGGTCCTCCATGACGCCGAGCAGCGGCTGGGGGTCGGCGGCCGGCTCCACCGTGCCGTCCTGACGCAGGCGCAGCGGCAGCGGATGGCCGGCACAGACCACCTTCAGCCGGGCGCTGCCGTCCTCCTGCGGCCACAACTCGCCATACAGGAGTGTGAGGAAGCGGCTGCGGGCGCCCTCGTCGAGGATCGCGGAGTTCAGGCGCTCCAGCACCGCCGGGCCGCCGAAGCCCTCACGGGCCAGCAGCCTGAGCGCGTGTCGGGCCAGGCCGGTCACCGCGGCCGCCTCCGGGCCCGTACCGCAGACGTCGCCGATGGCGAAGCCGTAGGCGCCGTCACGGATGGGGAAGAGGTCGTAGAAGTCGCCGCCGACCTCGTTGCCCTCACCGGCCGCTCGGTAGATGACCTCGACCTCCACGCCCTCGACGTCGGGGAGCCCCGGCGGCAGGAGGCTGCGCTGAAGCGACTGGCTGATGGCCGTGCGCTCCGAGTACAGGCGGGCGTTGTCCAGGGCGAGGGCGGCGCGGCGGCTCAGGTCCTCGGCCAGTTCCAGGATCTCCTGGCGGAAGTGCTCGTCGGCGGGCTTGCCGAGGGTGAGCATGCCGATGACGCGGTTGCGGGCGACCAGCGGCAGGACGACCGTCTCGCCGCCGACCGCGGAGGCCGTGGCGAGGGTCGGTCCGATGATCGTACCGATGTGATGGTGCGAGTCGCCCAGGCTGAGGCTGCGCATGGAGCTGCGCAGAGCCGCCTGGTGGGCGGCCTCGCCGGGAGCGGTCCACACGCGTGCTCCGGGCGTGGGAACCGGGTCCGGCGGGGCGATCTTGGACAGCAGGGACTTGATGCCGTCGATCAGTTCCTCGTCCTCGTGCAGGACATAGGACAGGTAGGGGTCGGAGGCCTGGTCGGCGATCGTATAGACGGCGCACCAGGTGGCCAGGGTCGGGACCGTCATCTGGGCCATCAGGGCGAGGGTCTGGTCGCGGTCCAGGGTGCCGGCCAGCAGATCGGAGGCCTCGACGAGGAAGCTGAGCGAGCCGCGGCGCAGCCGCTCCAGTTCGCCCAGACGGGCCGACTCGACGGCCAGGGCGATGCGGTCGGCGGCGAACTGGAGGCGCAGCGCCTCCTCGTTGGAGTACCGGCCAGGTGCCTCCGCGGCGACGCCGAGGGAGCCCGTGAGGCGGCCCTCGACCTTCAGCGGGACCGTGACGACCGAGCGCATGCCCGTGCTGTTGAGGAGGGGGACGGCGCCCGGGACGGCGGTGAGGTCGTCGTGGACGGCCGGCATCCGGGCGGAGCCGTAGCGGCCGGGGCCCGCCTCGACGGGGACGCGGGCGAAACGCTGGCGCGCGGAGGGCAGGCCGGTGGAGGCGCGGACCTCCAACTCCGTTTCGTCGTCGGTGGCCAGCAGGAGGAAGGCGGCGTCGCCGTCGAGCATGTCGCGGGCGCGTTCCACCGTGCGTTGCAGCAGGCCGTCGAGGTCGTCGGGGGCGGGAGAGCCGATGAAGACCTCGAAGGGGTCGGCGCTGGGGCCCTCGGTGGCGCTGCCCGCGTCGGCGGACGCCGGGAGGCGCAACGGGGTCTGGAGCACGGCCCGTTCGTGGTCTCGTACGAGCAGGCAGACCGTGGAGGGCTCGCCGCCGGTGTCGCGGACGCGGAGGTGGGAGGCGTAGACGGGGATGACGCGGCCGTGGGCGCCGCGGATGCCGTAGCTGCCCTCCCAGCGGGAGAGTTGGAGCGCCTCGGCGATGCCGGTGCTGGTGCCGGGGGTGTGCGGCCAGGCGGCGAGGTCGGTGAGCGGCCTGCCGGTGACCTGCTTGGAGGCGTAGCCGAACAGCTCCTCGGCGTCCTCGTTCCAGGCGCTGATGGAGCCGCTGCGTTCGATCTGGACGACGGCCACGCGGACCCGGCCGTCGGCGAGCGGGAGGAGGTCGGCGGGCAGGCAGGGGCCGGCGGTGCGGGTGCCGACCGGGCGCTCGGGCAGGTCCAGCTGGAACCAGACCTTCTTGTGCGTCGGCGTGTACTCCACGCCCCAGCGGCCGGCCAGGGCCGCGCACAGTTGCAGGCCGCGGCCGCCCTCGCGGTCGGGGCTGCCCATGTTGATCGCCGAGCTCTGCACGGGGAGCTCGCGTTCGGGGTAGCGGTCGGACACCTCGATGCGCGCTCCGTCGTCGCTGCGCAGGCACAGCACGTCGGCCGCGGTTCCGGCGTGGACGACGGCGTTGGTGACCAGTTCGCTGGTGAGGACCACGGCGTCGTCGACGATGTCGCCGAAGCCCCACCCCTGGAGGGTGTCGCGGACGAAGGACCGGGCGGTCGCGACCGAACGCCCCAGGGGATCGAAACTGGCGGCCGCGCGCGCGGTGATCACAGAACTCCCTGTCCGGTTGTCGACGTGCAGACCCTGGTGGCCGATGGGCTCGCGCCGCTGTTCCGGCAGCTGCGGGCCGTTCGGCTGTGGCTCCGGGGGCTGTCCCCCGGGGATCACTCCCGTGGTCATGTCTGCGGCCGCCCTCCGATGCCCGCTCGTTCCCGTGCCACCGTCCAGGCCGGACGGACCGGTGCGGCTGGACAGCCCCATGCAAGGTTACTTACCTTCACCGTCCACGCGGATGCCGGTCGCCAGTGTTTCCGCCCCAAGGGTGTGCGGAGGGTGTGCGAAGCTGCCGAACTGTTATGGCCTGGTTCGGCCGGGGTGAAACACTGGGCAGGCTTCTGGTGAAGGTCCGGGCAGGCTGAGTGTGTTCTCTGCACCCAGGGCAGCAGCTCTCCCTGTGGGCTGATTACATCGGACAGGAATACGCAGCAGTAACCGGTACGCGACCAGGCGTACCGCAGCACGGCGGTAACGGTCGACCCCTGCGGGAGGGACACAGTGGAGTCTGGCGCAGCGACGCGGGGCACGAAGCCGCGCGCGAAAGGCGGACAGTCCCCGAAGAACCGGCGCACGACGCGCAACGGGACCACCGAGGTGGACACGGCTTCCCTGAACCGACTGCTGGCCGCTCTGGTGTCGATGCGTGACGGCAATTTCCGCAGGCGGCTCACGGTGTCCGGGGACGGCGTGATGTCGGAGATCGCGGCCGTCTTCAACGAGGTGGCCGACCGCAATCTGCATCTGACGGGCGAGTTGTCGCGGGTGCGGCGCATGGTCGGACGTGAGGGAAAACTCACCGAGCGGCTGGAGACGGGCGCCTGCGAGGGCTCCTGGGCGACCGCGATCGACCACTCCAACGCGCTGGTCGACGATCTCGTACGACCGGTCTCCGAGGTCGGCCGGGTCCTCTCCGCGGTCGCCGAGGGCGACCTGTCGCCGCGCATGGAGCTGCGCACGCAGGTGCCGGAGGGGGCCGGGCATCCGCTGCGCGGCGAGTTCCTGAAGGTCGGACGGACTGTCAACAACCTCGTCGACCAGCTGTCGACGTTCACCGACGAGGTCACGCGCGTGGCCAGCGAGGTGGGTACGGAGGGCAAGCTGGGCGGGCAGGCGCGGGTGCGCGGTCTGTCCGGATCGTGGAAGGACCTCACGGACTCCGTCAACACCATGGCGTCCCGGCTGACGGCGCAGGTGCGGGACATCGCGCTGGTCACCACGGCGGTGGCCAAGGGCGATCTGTCACGGAAGGTGACCGTCCACGTCGCCGGCGAGATGCTGGAGCTGAAGAACACCGTCAACACGATGGTGGACCAGCTCTCCGCGTTCTCCTCCGAGGTGACGCGGGTCGCCCGTGAGGTGGGCACGGACGGCATCCTCGGTGGTCAGGCGCATGTGCCCGGGGTCGACGGCACCTGGAAGGAACTCACCGACTCGGTGAACCTGATGGCCGGCAACCTGACGGCGCAGGTGCGCGGGATCGCCCAGGTCACCACCGCCGTGGCGAACGGCGACCTCTCGCAGAAGGTGACCGTTCCGGCGCGTGGCGAGGTCGCGCAGCTCGCCGACACGATCAACCAGATGACCGAGACGCTGCGCATCTTCGCGGACGAGGTCACACGGGTGGCCAACGAGGTCGGCGCCGAGGGCCGCCTGGGCGGGCAGGCGAACGTGCCGGGGGTGGCCGGCACCTGGAAGGATCTGACGGACTCCGTCAACACGGTGTTCCGGAACCTCACCACACAGGTGAGGGACATCGCCACCGTGACGACGGCCGTGGCCAGCGGTGACCTGTCGCAGAAGGTCACCGTCGACGTGGCCGGCGAGATGCTGGAGCTGAAGAACACCGTCAATGGCATGGTCGACCAGCTGTCGTCCTTCGGTGCCGAGGTCACGCGGGTGGCGCGGGAGATCGGGGTCGAGGGCGAGCTGGGCGGTCAGGCGCAGGTGGCGGGCGCCGCGGGAACCTGGAAGGACCTCACCGACTCCGTCAACACGGCGTTCCGCAACCTCACCGGACAGGTGAGGAACATCGCCCAGGTGACGACGGCCGTGGCCAACGGTGATCTGTCGCAGAAGGTCACCGTGGACGTCTCCGGCGAGATGCTCCAGCTGAAGAACACCGTGAACACGATGGTGGACCAACTGTCGTCGTTCGCCGACCAGGTGACCCGGATGGCCCGGGACGTGGGCACGGAGGGCCGCCTGGGCGGTCAGGCCCGCGTGGACGGTGTGTCCGGCACCTGGAAGGAGCTCACCGACTCCGTCAACTTCATGGCCGGCAACCTCACCTCCCAGGTGCGGCAGATCGCCCAGGTGACGACGGCCGTGGCCCGCGGCGACCTGTCGCAGAAGATCGACGTCGACGCGCGCGGCGAGATCCTGGAGCTGAAGAACACCATCAATACGATGGTCGACCAGCTCTCCGCCTTCGCCGACCAGGTCACCCGCGTTGCCCGCGAGGTGGGCACGGAGGGGCGTCTGGGCGGTCAGGCGCAGGTGCCCGGCGTCGCCGGTGTGTGGCGGGACCTCACGGACTCCGTGAACGGCATGGCCGGCAACCTCACCGCCCAGGTGCGCAACATCGCCCAGGTCGCCACCGCCGTGGCGCGCGGTGACCTCTCGCAGAAGATCACCGTGGACGCGCGCGGGGAGATCCTGGAGCTGAAGAACACCCTGAACACGATGGTGGACCAGCTCTCCTCGTTCGCCCAGGAGGTCACGCGGGTGGCCCGTGAGGTGGGCACGGAGGGCATCCTCGGCGGTCAGGCCGAGGTCCAGGGCGTCTCCGGCACCTGGAAGGACCTCACCCAGTCCGTGAACTTCATGGCGAACAACCTGACCAGCCAGGTGCGCAACATCGCCGAGGTCACGACCGCCGTCGCCAAGGGCGACCTGTCGAAGAAGATCACCGTCGACGCCAAGGGCGAGATCCTGGAGCTCGTCACCACCGTCAACACGATGGTCGACCAGCTGTCGTCCTTCGCCGAGCAGGTCACGCGGGTGGCGCGCGAGGTGGGCACGGAGGGCATCCTCGGCGGCCAGGCGCACGTGGCCGGTGCCGTGGGCATCTGGAAGGACCTCAGCGACAACGTCAACCTGATGGCCAACAACCTGACCATGCAGGTGCGCAACATCTCACAGGTCGCGGCCGCGGTCGCCAACGGCGATCTGACACGGACGGTGACCATCGAGGCGCGCGGTGAGGTCGCGCAGCTCGCGGACACGTTCAACACCATGGTGAAGACGCTGAGTTCGTTCGCCGACCAGGTCACCAAGGTGGCCCGCGAGGTGGGCACGGACGGCATCCTCGGCGGCCAGGCGTACGTCCCGGGGGTGGCCGGCACCTGGAAGGACCTCACCGAGTCCGTGAACCAGATGGCGTCCAACCTGACCGGTCAGGTGCGCAACATCGCCATGGTCACCACCGCCATCGCCAAGGGCGATCTGACCAAGAAGATCGACATCGACGCGCGCGGGGAGATCCTGGAGCTGAAGACGACCATCAACACGATGGTCGACCAGCTGTCCAGCTTCGCCGAGGAGGTCACCAGGGTCGCCCGCGAGGTGGGCACCGAGGGCCAGCTCGGCGGCCAGGCACGCGTGCGTGACGTCGACGGCACCTGGCGGGACCTGACCGAGTCCGTGAACGAAATGGCCGGGAACCTCACCCGGCAGGTGCGCGCCATCGCGCGCGTGGCCACCGCCGTCACCCGCGGCGACCTGAACCTGAAGATCGACGTGGACGCCTCCGGCGAGATCCAGGAGCTCCAGGACTACATCAACAAGATGATCGCCAACCTGCGCGACACCACGATCGCCAACAAGGAGCAGGACTGGCTCAAGGGCAACCTCGCCCGGATCTCCGCGCTGATGCAGGGCCGCCGCGACCTCCAGGACGTGGCCTCGCTGATCATGAGCGAGCTGACGCCAGTGGTCTCGGCACAGCACGGTGCCTTCTTCGTCGCCATGCCGCTCGCCGACGACACGGACCTCGGGAGCGAGGGCGACGACTCCTACGAGCTGCGGATGCTGGGTTCCTACGGCTACTCGCTGGGCTCGATGCCGACGTCGTTCCGGCCGGGCGAGGCGCTGATCGGGACCGCCGCGGAGGAGAAGCGGACCATCCTGGTCGAGAACGCGCCCAGCGGCTATCTGAAGATCTCCTCCGGGCTCGGCGAGGCGCCGCCCGCGCAGGTGATCGTGCTGCCGGTGCTGTTCGAGGGGACGGTGCTCGGCGTCATCGAGCTGGCCTCGTTCACGCCGTTCACCCACATCCAGAAGGACTTCCTGAACCAGATCGCGGAGATGATCGCCACCAGCGTCAACACCATCTCCGTCAACACCAAGACCGAGCTGCTGCTGAAGCAGTCCCAGGAACTGACCGAGCAACTGCGGCTGAGGTCGGAGGAGCTGGAGCAGCGGCAGAAGGCGCTTCAGGCGTCCAACGCCGAACTGGAGGAGAAGGCCGAGCTGCTGGCCCAGCAGAACCGCGACATCGAGGCGAAGAACTCCGAGATCGAGGAGGCCCGGCAGGTCCTGGAGGAGCGCGCCGAACAGCTCGCCGTCTCCATGCGCTACCGCAGCGAGTTCCTGGCCAACATGTCGCACGAGTTGCGTACGCCGCTCAACTCCCTGCTGATTCTGGCCAAACTGCTCGCCGACAACGCCGAGGGCAACCTCTCCCCGAAGCAGGTCGAGTTCGCCGAGACGATCCACGGCGCCGGCTCCGACCTGCTCCAGCTCATCAACGACATCCTGGACCTGTCGAAGGTCGAGGCGGGCAAGATGGACGTCTCCCCGACGCGCATCGCGCTCGTCCAGCTCATCGACTACGTGGAGGCCACCTTCCGCCCGCTGACCGCGGAGAAGGGCCTCGACCTGTCCGTACGGGTGTCGCCGGAGCTGCCCGCGACCCTGCACACCGACGAGCAGCGGCTGCTCCAGGTACTGCGCAACCTGCTGTCCAACGCGGTGAAGTTCACCGACTCCGGATCGGTGGAGCTGGTCATCCGTCCCGCCCGGGACGACGTTCCGCAGCCGATCCGCGAGCAGTTGCTGGAGGCCGGCTCGCTGGCCGACCCGGACGCGGGCCTGATCGCCTTCTCCGTCACCGACACCGGAATCGGCATCGCGGCCAGCAAGATGCGGGTGATCTTCGAGGCGTTCAAGCAGGCCGACGGCACCACCAGCCGCAAGTACGGCGGTACCGGACTCGGGTTGTCCATCTCGCGGGAGATCGCGCAACTGCTCGGCGGTGAGATCCACGCCCAGAGCGAGCCGGGCCGCGGCTCGACGTTCACCCTGTACCTGCCGCTGCACCCGGGGGAGCTGCCCCCGCAGGGCTACCAGCAGCCCGGCTCCGTGCTGGACGCCGGCGAACTGGTCGCCGCCCCCGAGCCGGACCCGTCCGGGCAGGCTGCCGCGCATGTCGAGACGCCGGCGGAGGTGAAGTCGTACCGGGAGAGGCAGAACGGCCCCGCCGCGCTCTTCCGGCGCCGTCGCAAGGCCCTGCCCACCGCCGACCACAGGCCGGCGCGGCACGGGCGGCCGTTCCAGGACCAGTGGGTGGTGGCGTCGTCGGGCCCGGCGGAGCCGGAGGCCGTCCCGCAGGGGCACCGTGACATCCGGTTCGGCGGCGAGAAGGTGCTCATCGTCGACGACGACATCCGCAACGTCTTCGCCCTGACCAGCGTCCTGGAGCAGCACGGCCTGTCCGTGCTGTACGCCGAGAACGGCCGCGAGGGCATCGAGGTGCTGGAGCAGCACGACGATGTGGCGGTCGTCCTGATGGACATCATGATGCCCGAGATGGACGGTTATGCGACGACCACGGCGATCCGGCGGATGCCGCAGTTCGCCGGGCTGCCGATCATCGCGCTGACCGCGAAGGCGATGAAGGGCGACCGGGAGAAGGCGATCGAGTCGGGCGCCTCCGACTACGTGACCAAGCCCGTGGACCCCGATCACCTGCTGAGCGTGATGGGGCAGTGGATGCGCGGGGAGTGACGACGGACCGGTGGCCGGAACGTTCGGAGGGCGTGGGACGTTGTCGACTCGGAGGCCCGGAAGCCGTGTAGAAGTGCGGAATCCGGGGAACCTTCTGGTCTCCCGCGGCGTTTCCGCCAGGTGCACAGTGACATCACGGTGACAGGGTGTGGCGACGGGCGGGGTGCGGCTACGATGACCGGCACAAGGACGGGCGGCGTAAGGGAGTCGTCCCCTGGGGCGGCACCCGCCGGTGCCTCCCCGGTTCCTGCGGACAGGGGCGGCCCCAAGCCGGGGCGAGGAGGGCGGGCCATGGTGCAGAAGGCCAAGATCCTCCTGGTCGATGACCGGCCGGAGAATCTGCTGGCGCTGGAGGCCATCCTCTCTGCGCTCGATCAGACGCTGGTGCGGGCATCGTCCGGGGAGGAAGCGCTCAAAGCACTGCTCACGGACGACTTCGCGGTCATTCTGCTGGACGTCCAGATGCCGGGCATGGACGGCTTCGAGACGGCCGCGCACATCAAGCGGCGGGAGAGGACCCGGGACATCCCGATCATCTTCCTCACCGCGATCAACCACGGCCCCCACCACACCTTCCGCGGCTACGCGGCGGGCGCGGTGGACTACATCTCCAAGCCGTTCGACCCGTGGGTGCTGCGCGCGAAGGTCTCGGTCTTCGTGGACCTGTACATGAAGAACTGCCAGCTGAAGGAGCAGGCGGCCCTGCTGCGGCTCCAGTTGGAGGGTGGCGGCAAAGGCGCGGTGGGCGACGGCAAGGAGTCGGCCGGTCTGCTCGCCGAACTCTCCGCCCGCCTCGCGGCCGTCGAGGAGCAGGCGGAGGCCCTGTCCAAGCAGTTGGACGACGAGTCCGCCGACGCGGCGGCGGTGGCCACGGCAGCCCACCTGGAGCGCAAGCTGACGGGTCTGCGACGCGCCCTGGACGCGCTGGAGCCGGGCACGGGGAGCACATCCTCGGTGCCTTCGCAGGGCTGAGTCCGAATCCGGGGCGCGGGCCCGGCCCACGCGGCGAGCGGCGGGATCGGGCCATGCTCCCCGTGACGTAGAGCTCTTGAGGGCGTGTCAGCCCGGCTCCTCTCCGGACCCGACACGAACGGGTGAAGCAACGGGCGCACGTGTCCACTGTCGTCTCCACCGGTAACCTCACACCCATGGCCTCACGTCCCTCCGCAGCCAAGAAGCAGCCCGCGAAGAAGGCCGCCGCTTCCGGGGCGGCTCCGGCGAGGAAGGCCGCCGCGAAGAAGTCCCCCGCCAGGAAGTCGCCCGCCAAAAAGGCCGCGGGCAAACCCGCGGCCCGGCCGGCGCCCAGTCCGACGGGGGGCGTGTACCGGGTGGTGCGCGCTCTCTGGCTCGGGCTCGCGCACGCCGTCGGCGCCGTCTTCCGCGGAGTGGGGCAGGGCGCCAAGAACCTCCACCCCGCGCACCGCAAGGACGGCATCGCCCTGCTGCTGCTCGCCGTCGCCCTGATCGTCGCCGCCGGTACCTGGGCCGATCTGCGCGGGCCCGTCGGCGACCTGGTCGAGATCCTGGTGACCGGTGCCTTCGGCCGGCTGGACCTGCTGGTGCCGATCCTGATCGCGGTCATCGCCGTCCGCCTCATCCGGCATCCCGAGAAGCCCGACGCCAACGGACGGATCGTCATCGGACTGTCCGCCCTGGTGATCGGCGTGCTGGGGCAGGTCCACATGGCCTGCGGCTCGCCCGCCCGCAGCGACGGCATGCAGGCGATAAGGGACGCCGGCGGGCTCATCGGCTGGGGCGCGGCGACCCCGCTGACCTACGCGGTGGGCGAGGTCCTCGCCGTACCGCTGCTCGTGCTGCTCACGGTGTTCGGCCTGCTGGTCGTCACCGCGACCCCGGTCAACGCCATCCCGCAGCGGCTGCGGCTGCTCGGGGTGCGGCTCGGCATCGTGCACGACCCGGAGGCCGACGAGTACAGCGACGACGACGCGCGCTACGAGGAGCAGTGGCGCGAGGCGCTGCCCGCGCGCTCCCGCAAGCGGCCGAGCGCCCCCCAGGACTACGACCCCGACGCGGCGGAGCAGGAGGCCCTCTCCAAGCGGCGTACCCGTCCCCGCCGCTCGGCAGTGCCGCAGCCGGACATGGAACGGCGGATGGACGCCGTGGACGTCGCCGCCGCTGCCGCCGCCGCACTCGACGGCGCGGTGCTGCACGGCATGCCGCCCTCGCCGATCGTCGCGGACCTCACCCAGGGTGTCGGTGTGGGCGACCGCGGGGAGAGCACCACCCCGACGCCCGTGCCCGCCGCGCGCCCCGGCCAGGACGGCCGGAGCGGGCGGTCCGCACAGGACCCGCCGGCCCAGCGTCCCGCCGGACAGAAGCAGTCCGGGGTCCCCGACCTCACGAAGACCCCGCCGCCCCAGCCCCGCGACCTGCCGGCGCGCGCCGAGCAACTTCAGCTCTCTGGCGACATCACCTACTCCCTGCCCTCCCTGGACCTGCTGGAGCGGGGCGGTCCGGGCAAGGCGCGCAGCGCGGCCAACGACGCCATCGTCGACTCGCTCACCAACGTCTTCACCGAGTTCAAGGTCGACGCCCGGGTCACCGGGTTCACCCGCGGCCCGACGGTCACGCGCTACGAGGTCGAACTCGGGCCCGCCGTGAAGGTCGAGCGGATCACCGCGCTGACCAAGAACATCGCGTACGCCGTCGCCAGCCCGGACGTGCGGATCATCAGCCCGATCCCCGGCAAGTCCGCGGTCGGCATCGAGATCCCCAACACCGACCGGGAGATGGTGAACCTCGGGGACGTGCTGCGCCTCGCGGACGCCGCCGGGGACGACCACCCGATGCTCGTCGCGCTCGGCAAGGACGTCGAGGGCGGCTACGTGATGGCCAACATCGCGAAGATGCCGCACATCCTCGTCGCCGGCGCCACCGGCTCCGGCAAGTCCTCCTGCATCAACTGCCTGATCACCTCGGTCATGATGCGGGCGACCCCGGAGGACGTGCGCATGGTCCTCGTCGACCCCAAGCGCGTCGAACTGACCGCGTACGAGGGCATTCCGCACCTGATCACGCCGATCATCACCAACCCCAAGCGGGCCGCCGAGGCCCTGCAGTGGGTCGTGCGCGAGATGGATCTGCGCTACGACGACCTGGCGGCGTACGGGTTCCGGCACATCGACGACTTCAACGAGGCGGTGCGCAACGGCAAGGTCAAGGCGCCGGAGGGCAGCGAACGGGAGCTGAAGCCGTACCCGTACCTGCTGGTGATCGTGGACGAGCTCGCCGACCTGATGATGGTCGCGCCGCGCGACGTGGAGGACGCGATCGTCCGCATCACCCAGCTCGCACGCGCCGCCGGCATCCACCTGGTGCTCGCCACCCAGCGCCCCTCGGTCGACGTGGTCACCGGTCTGATCAAGGCGAACGTGCCCTCGCGGCTCGCGTTCGCCACCTCCTCGCTGGCCGACTCGCGCGTCATCCTCGACCAGCCCGGCGCGGAGAAGCTGATCGGCAAGGGCGACGGGCTGTTCCTGCCGATGGGCGCGAGCAAGCCGACCCGTCTTCAGGGCGCGTTCGTGACCGAGGCGGAGGTCCAGGAGGTCGTCCAGCACTGCAAGGACCAGATGGCGCCGGTCTTCCGGGACGACGTCGTCGTCGGCAGCAAGCAGAAGAAGGAGATCGACGAGGACATCGGCGACGACCTCGACCTGCTGTGCCAGGCGGCCGAGCTGGTCGTCTCCACGCAGTTCGGCTCGACGTCCATGCTCCAGCGCAAGCTGCGCGTCGGATTCGCCAAGGCGGGACGGCTGATGGACCTCATGGAGTCCCGCGGCGTCGTCGGACCCAGCGAGGGATCCAAGGCGCGTGACGTTCTCGTGAAGCCCGACGAGCTGGACGGCGTGCTGGCCGTGATTCGCGGGGAGTCTGAGGGGTAGCAGGAAGACGCCGTCCGGCGGATGTGCTCGCCGCGGGTGGACGCGTGGACCGTGATCCACCCGTTAGCGAGCAACGGGCAACCGTTTCGCCTGGGCGTACGTCAAGTTGAGCGAGAGGACCGGTGCGGGTCCCGCCCTGGACGCCACATCTGTCCCACCATCGGATTGTCCGGCCATTCCGATGGCGTACAAAGTCCTACCGCCGGGTCGCTTCACCCTTTGGCACATCTCTAGACTGAACCTCCAGCACAGGCGGCTACACGCTCGAAAGGCGCCCCCGTGTCCATCGGCAACTCCCCTGAAGACGAGCGTCCCTTCGAAGACGTTTCCGAGGAAGCCGGCCCCTCCGTCGGCCGTGCCCTGCAGGAGGCGCGGCTGGCCGCCGGGCTGACCGTCGACGACGTCACCAGCGCCACCCGGGTCCGCGTCGCCATCGTGCACGCCATCGAGGCCGACGACTTCGCGCCCTGCGGCGGCGACGTCTACGCTCGCGGCCACATCCGGAACCTGGCGAAGGCCGTGCGCCTCGACCCGGCCCCGCTGATCGCGCGCTTCGACGCCGAGCACGGCGGCCGCCCCGCCCCGACCCCGGCAGCCCCCCTGTTCGAGGCGGAACGCATCCGCCCGGAGCGGCGCGGGCCCAACTGGACCGCGGCCATGGTCGCGGCGATCGTCGTCGTGATCGGCTTCGTCGGCTTCACGGCCTTCAAGGGCGGCAGCGACGACACCGGCGCCAAGGGGCAGATCGGCGAGGGCTCCACGCCCACGGCCGGCATGTCGGCCTCGCCCACGCCGAAGAACACCAAGTCCGCCGACCCGGCGCCGGCGCCGTCCGACAGCGCCATCGCTGCCGCGCCGCAGGACAAGGTCACCGTGCAGGTCAGCGCCGACAACGGGCGCAGCTGGATCTCGGCCAAGGACCACAACGGCCGGATGCTCTTCGACGGGCTCCTGCAGAAGGGCGAGTCCAAGACCTTCCAGGACAGCTCCAAGATCAACCTGATCCTCGGCGACGCCGGCTCGATCCAGCTGTACGTCAACGGCAAGAAGATCGAGGACCAGTTCCAGCCGGGCGCCGTGGAACGCCTCACGTACACCAAGGGCGACCCGCAGGTCGGGTAGCGGCGGGCGGGCGGCCCGTACACAAAGGGCCGAACAGACAGGCGAGTACGGGGTTGGCCAAGATCGGCCAACCCCGTCGACTTGGGCGGTCGGAGAGACAAAGTAGTCTTGAGCCCATGCCTGAACGCCGTACCGTCGCACTCGTCACTCTCGGCTGCGCCCGTAACGAGGTGGACTCGGAGGAGCTCGCAGGCCGTTTGGAGGCGGACGGCTGGCAGCTCGTGGAGGACGCCGCGGAAGCGGACGTCGCCGTGGTCAACACCTGTGGCTTCGTGGAGGCCGCCAAGAAGGACTCCGTCGACGCCCTCCTCGAGGCCAACGACCTCAAGGACCACGGCAGAACGCAGGCGGTGGTCGCGGTCGGCTGCATGGCCGAGCGCTACGGCAAGGAGCTCGCCGAGGCCCTCCCGGAGGCCGACGGCGTGCTCGGCTTCGACGACTACGCGGACATCTCCGACCGCCTCCAGACGATCCTGAGCGGCGGCATCCACGCCGCGCACACCCCGCGCGACCGCCGCAGGCTCCTGCCGATCAGCCCGGCCGAGCGGCAGGACGCCGGCACGGAGGTGGCCATTCCGGGGCACGGCCCCACGGACCTCCCGGAAGGTGTCGCCCCGGCCTCCGGCCCGCGCGCTCCGCTGCGCCGCCGCCTGGACGGCGCCCCGGTCGCCTCGGTCAAGCTCGCCTCCGGCTGCGACCGGCGCTGCTCCTTCTGCGCCATCCCGTCCTTCCGCGGCTCGTTCATCTCCCGCCGCCCGAGCGATGTGCTGAACGAGACGCGGTGGCTGGCCGAGCAGGGCGTCAAGGAGATCATGCTGGTCTCCGAGAACAACACCTCCTACGGCAAGGACCTCGGCGACATCCGCCTCCTGGAGTCCCTGCTGCCCGAGCTCGCCGAGGTCGAGGGCATCGAGCGGGTGCGGGTGAGCTACCTCCAGCCGGCCGAGATGCGTCCCGGGCTGATCGACGTCCTGACCTCCACCCCGAAGGTCGTCCCCTACTTCGACCTGTCGTTCCAGCACTCCGCGCCCGGCGTGCTGCGCGCCATGCGCCGCTTCGGCGACACCGACCGCTTCCTGGAGCTGCTCGACACCATCCGCTCAAAGGCCCCCGAGGCCGGCGTGCGGTCCAACTTCATCGTCGGCTTCCCCGGCGAGAGCGATGCCGACCTGGCCGAGCTCGAGCGGTTCCTGAACGGCGCGCGGCTGGACGCCATCGGCGTCTTCGGCTACTCCGACGAGGAGGGCACGGAGGCGGCGACGTACGACGGCAAGCTCGACGAAGACGTCGTCGCCGAGCGGCTGGCGCGTGTCTCCCGGCTGGCCGAGGAACTCGTCTCCCAGCGGGCCGAGGAGCGCGTCGGTCAGACGGTGAACGTGCTGGTCGAGTCCGTGGATGCCGAGGAGGGCGTCCGCGGCCGGGCGGCGCACCAGGCACCGGAGACGGACGGCCAGGTACTGCTCGTCGGCGGCGAGGGCCTGGACGTCGGTCGTATGGTCGAGGCGAAGGTGGTCGGTACGGAAGGTGTCGACCTGGTGGCCCAGCCGCTGGCGGTCGCGTTCGCGTGGAGCGAGGAGGCGGACAGATGACGGGAGTCCCGGCATCCGCCGCGGGCGGCTCCTCGGGCGCACAGGGGAGGGGCACGGGGGCGGCCTCGCGCCGCGCCGGTGCCGACGGGGCTTCGGGCGCTTCCCGCGCCTCCCAGGTCTCCCGTCCTGCCGCTTCCGCCACTCCTGCCGGTTCCGGTGCGACGGACGCGACGGGTGAGACCGCGACGGCGCACGGCTCCGGCAAGGCACCGCGGGGCGGGAAGATCGCGGCCGCCGCCGTGAACCAGGCGAGTGTGTGGAACGTCGCCAACCTGCTGACCATGCTCCGGCTGCTGCTCGTGCCCTGCTTCGTGGCCCTGATGCTGGCCGAGGGCGGGTACGACCCGGCGTGGCGGTCGCTGGCCTGGGCGGCCTTCGCCATCGCCATGATCACCGACCTGTTCGACGGCCATCTGGCGCGGACGTACGACCTCGTCACCGACTTCGGGAAGATCGCCGATCCCATAGCCGACAAGGCGATCATGGGCGCGGCGCTGATCTGCCTCTCCGGACTCGGCGATCTGCCCTGGTGGGTGACCGGGGTGATTCTGGGCCGGGAACTGGGGATCACGCTCCTGCGCTTCCTCGTCATCCGATACGGCGTCATCCCCGCGAGCCGCGGCGGCAAGCTGAAGACGCTCACGCAGGGCGTGGCCGTCGGGATGTACGTACTGGCGCTGACGGGCTGGCTGGCCACGTTGAGGTTCTGGGTGATGGCCGCGGCGGTCGTGCTGACCGTGGTCACGGGCCTCGACTATGTGAGACAGGCCATCGTGCTGCGCAGGCAGGGAATCGCCGAGCAGCGTGCCGCGTTGGAGGAGTCGCAAGCGTGAGTTCGCCGGCCGTCGACGTAGTGAGACTACTCACGGTGAGGGGCGAGACGGTCGCCGTGGCCGAGTCGCTGACCGGTGGCCTGGTCGCGGCGGAGATCACCGCGGTGCCGGGGGCATCGAAGGTGTTCCGGGGCTCGGTCACCGCCTACGCCACCGAGCTCAAGCACCGGCTGCTCGGTGTCGACGCCACCCTGCTGGCCGAGCGGGGAGCGGTGGATCCGCAGGTCGCGGCCCAGATGGCGGCCGGGGTGCGGAAGGCCCTGGAAGCCGACTGGGGCATCGCGACCACCGGCGTCGCCGGCCCCGACCCCCAGGACGGGCAGCCGGTCGGGACGGTCTTCGTGGCCGTGGCCGGTCCGCGCGTGACGGAAACCGGCGCCGAACGTGGCGGGAAAACGTCCGCACTGCGGTTGAACGGTGGCCGGGCGGAAATTCGTATGGAGAGTGTACGGAGCGTGCTCGCACTGCTTTTGGAGCAGATCGCGGGCGAACAGACCGGAAATGAGCGGGCACAGGATACGGAACGGAACGGGGGGTTTTGATGTTTGCAGCCCTGAGTGAACACGACATCGCTCCCCGCACGGCCGCGGCGCAAGGCGGTACGGTGGGGCGTGAAGGATGCGGCTACGCGGTCCGAGGAGGGAGCCACCGATGATTCTGCTCCGTCGCCTGCTGGGTGACGTGCTGCGTCGGCAGCGCCAGCGCCAGGGCCGTACTCTGCGCGAAGTCTCCTCGTCCGCCCGAGTCTCGCTCGGCTATCTATCCGAGGTGGAGCGGGGGCAGAAGGAGGCTTCCTCCGAGCTGCTCGCCGCCATCTGCGACGCGCTGGACGTACGGATGTCCGAGCTCATGCGGGAAGTGAGCGACGAGCTCGCCCTCGCCGAGCTGGCCCAGTCTGCTGCGGCCACCGAGCCCGTGCCCACGCCGGTTCGCCCGATGCTGGGTTCCGTGTCGGTGACCGGTGTGCCACCGGAACGGGTGACCATCAAGGCGCCCGCCGCCGAGGCGGTGGACGTGGTCGCCGCGTGACCTGTCGCACGAGCGCGTGAACCTACGCACACGTGAGTGAGGCCCCGGCCGGGGCTTCTCCGGGGAGACCCGGAGGGGCGCGGCCGGGGCCTTCATCTTGTCCGGGGGTTTACGGCGGGCTTCGCCGCGCCCGTTTGCCGGTGCCGGGCGGTGCCGCCATCGTGGAGGCCAGTGCGGCGGTCCGGCGTCGGCTGGAGGTGGCGGTGGGTGCGATGGCGGGGCCGATAGTGCGCTGGGGGGCCGCTCTGGGGCTCGGCGCGGTGTGGTGGTGGGCGGTGCTGCGGCTGCTGCTGTCGGGCGAGGCGGGGGTGCTGGAGGGGGCCGTCACGGCCGGGGGATGGGGTCTGAGCCTGCTGCCCGTGCACTGCGTGCCCAAGGAGGGCCGCAGGGTGGGGCCGAAGCAAGAGCCGGACGTGGGGCCGGACGTGGAGGTGGACAAGGGACCTGAGGCGCCGGCGCCCGCGGACGGCGGTGGGGCGTTGTTCCCCGCCTCCGGAGGGTGGCCGTACGGCGTTCTCGGTGGGCCGCCGTCCGCCGACGGGGGATGGCCGTTCGGCGCCGCGACGGCATCGCCGCCTCACCGTTCGGACGAGGAATCCGGGACGTCGTAAAGACGGGACGGGTCAAGCGGTGGCGCGGTGATATCAGCCGGTGGTGCGGTGATAGCGGTCCCGCCACCTCTGCGCGGTGCCCGGCGGCGGTGCGGGGCCTGCCTGGCAGCTCGGACACCAGAACGTGGGCCGCTCCTGGGAGCCGTCGCCCTGGTCGGCCACCCGGACGGAGGTGCCGCAGCGCAGACAGGGGCGCGGCGCCCGGCCGTACACGAACAGGTCCTGGCCCCGCAGGCCGGTGGTCCGGCGGACGACGCGGTCGCGGTTGGCCTCCAGGAGCCTCTTGGCCAGGGCGGGCAGCTTCGCGGCGCGGTCGGCGGGCAGGGCGCCCACCGGCAGCCACGGGGTCACGCCGAGCAGGAAGCACAGCTCGCTCTTGTAGACGTTGCCGATGCCGGCGAGATTGCGCTGGTCGAGCAGGGCCTCCCCGAGCGGGCGGCCCGGGTCGGCCAAGAGGTTGGCCAGGGCCAGGTCGGGGTCCCAGTCGGGGCCGAGGAGGTCCGGGCCGAGGTGGGCGACGGTGCGGTCCTCCTCCGAGGTGCGCAGCAGCTCCAGGACCTGGAGGCGGTATCCGACGGCCGCGCGGTCGGCGGTGCCGAGCACGGCGCGGATCTGGTGGCCGGGGCCGCCCTTCCAGCGCTCGCCGGTGCCGTACACCTTCCAGGCGCCCTCCATCAGCAGGTGCGAGTGCAGCGTCAGACCGCCCTCGAAACGAGTGAGCAGGTGCTTGCCACGGGAGACGGCGTCCAGGACGGTCCGGCCGGTGAGGTCGACCGTGGCGTACTTCGGCACCCGGAAGTCGCTGCGGGTCAGCACCTTGCCCGCGAGGGCGTCGTGCAACCGCCTCGCGGTCTGCCAGACCGTGTCGCCTTCGGGCATGGGTCAAGGGTGACACGTACGGGTGCGCGTGGAGGTGGCTCCCGCTGCCCGGATCAGGCGCGCAGGCGCAGTCCGCGCGGGGTCGCTATGAAACCCGCTCCTTCCAGGAGGGCGCCGAGGGGGGAGGTCAGGGCCGATGCCCCGTTGATCCGCTCCACCGTCACCGTGCCCAGCGAGCCCGCGCGGGCGGCCGCGGCGAGCGCCGCGGCGGCCGCCCGCAGACGCGGGTCGTCACCGGCCTCGCCGTCCGGGTCGGCCGGCCAGGCCAGCAGCGTCTTGCCGCCGCGCTCCATGTACAGCGCCAGTTCGCCGTCGACGAGCACCACCAGGGAGCCGGCCTTGCGGCCCGGCTTGTGTCCCGCGCCGGTCGGCGGCTCGGGCCAGGACAGGGCGGCGCCGTAGGCGTTCGCGGGGTCGGCGGCGGCGAGGACGACCCCTCGGGGCCCGGCGTCGGCGGTACGGGCACGGTGGTCACCGAAGCCGTTGCCGTACGGGAAGGCCGACCCGCCGCCCCTCGGGCCACCGCGACCCGGTGCGGCCAGGTCCCGGGGCGAGACGTAGTCACCGGGGGCCGGGCGGCCGGAGTCCAGCCAGTCGACGTCGCCGCCGAAGTCGCCGCCGAGGCCACCGTCGAAGTCACCGCCGAGTTCGGCGGCGGGGAAGCCGGAGTCGATGCCACCGGGGCCCCGGGAGCCGTCGGGGGAGCCGAAGCCGTCGGGACCACCGCCTCCGGAGACCACGCCGGGCAGCCCCTCGCCCCGCTCACGGGCGTTCGCCACCGCGCGCAGCCGGTCCACCGCGCCGTCCATCGCGAACTGCGCGGCACCCAGGCCCTCCACCACATAGCCCCGCCGGGCCTGGCCGCTGTCCTCGAAGGCGGACAGGACCCGGTACACCGCCGAGAAGCCACCCTCGACGCCCTCCGCCCCCACCGCGCCCCGCGTGACCACGCCGTGCCGGTCGAGGAGCGTACGGGCCAGGGCGTGGGCGCGCACGGTGGGGTCGGGGTCGCGGACCGGCAGCAACGACCAGCGGCCGGCGACGGTCGGCGGGCCGCTGCGGGACGCGGTGCGGGCGGCGGCCGTCAGCGATCCGTAACGCCCGCGCGGGACCGCGCGCTTGGCCCGGTGCGCGGTGGAACCCGCGGTGCGGCCCGAGCCCAGCAGGGAGCGCATCGGGGCGAGCGTGTCGTTGGTGAGCCGTCCGGACCACGCCAGGTCCCACAGCGCGTCGGCCAGTTGGGGATCCGTGGCCTCGGGGTGGGTGGTCGCGCGGACCTGGTCGGCGATCTGACGGAAGAACAGGCCGTATCCGCCGGAGAGGGAGTCCAGGACCGACTGGTGGAGCGCGGTCGGTTCCAGCGGGTGCGGGGGCGGCAGGAGCATCGGCGCCGTGTCCGCCAGGAACAGGGAGACCCAGCCGTCCTTTCCGGGCAGCGCGCCCGCGCCCGCCCACACCACCTCGCCGGCCGCGGTGAGTTCGTCCAGCATCGACGGGGTGTAGTTCGTCACGCGGGACGGCAGGACCAGCTTCTCCAGCGCGGAGGCGGGCACGGACGCGCCCTGCAACTGTTCGACGGCGCGCACCAGTCCGTCGACGCCGCGCAGTCCGTGCCCCTTGCCGATGTGCTGCCACTGGGGCAGGAACTGCGCGAGCGCGGCCGGCGGCACCGGCTCCAGCTCGTGCCGCAGCGCGGCCAGCGAGCGCCGGCGCAGCCGACGCAGCACGGTCGCGTCGCACCACTCCTGGCCGATGCCGGCCGGATGGAACTCGCCCTGTACGACACGGCCGCCCGCGGCGAGCCGCTGGAGCGCGCCCTCGGTGACCGCCACGCCCAGGCCGAAGCGGGCGGCGGCCGCCGCCGACGTGAACGGGCCGTGGGTGCGGGCGTAGCGCGCCAGCAGGTCGCCCAACGGGTCCTTCACCGGCTCGGTGAACGCCTCCGGGACGCCCACCGGCAGCGCGGTGCCGAGCGCGTCGCGCAGCCGGCCCGCGTCCTCGATCGCGGCCCAGTGGTCGGCACCGGCGATCCGGACCCGGATGGCCCGGCGCGCCCCGGCCAGCTCCCGCGCCCAGCCGGGCTCGGCGCCCCGCTCGGCCAGCTCGGCCTCCGAGAGCGGACCGAGCATCCGCAGTACGTCGGCGACGCCTTCGACGTCCTTCACACGGCGGTCCTCGGACAGCCACTGAAGCTCGCGCTCCAGCTCCACCAGCACCTCGGCGTCGAGCAGTTCGCGCAGCTCCGCCTGGCCCAGCAGCTCGGCCAGCAACCGCGAGTCCAGCGACAGCGCGGCGGCGCGGCGCTCGGCGAGCGGCGAGTCACCCTCGTACAGGAACTGGGCGACGTACCCGAAGAGCAGCGAACGCGCGAAGGGGGACGGCTCGGGGGTGGTGACCTCGACCAGGCGCACCCTGCGCGACTCGACGTCGCCCATCAGCTCGACCAGGCCCGGCACGTCGAAGACGTCCTGGAGGCATTCGCGGACCGCCTCCAGCACGATCGGGAACGAGCCGAACTCGCTCGCCACCTGGAGCAGTTGGGCGGCGCGCTGGCGCTGCTGCCACAACGGGGTGCGCCTGCCCGGGTTGCGGCGCGGCAGCAGCAGTGCGCGGGCGGCGCACTCGCGGAAGCGGGAGGCGAACAGGGCCGAGCCGCCCACCTGGTCGGTGACGATCCGGTCGACCTCGCCCTTGTCGAAGGTGACGTCCGCGGCCCCGACGGGCGCCTGCTCCGCGTCGTACTCCAGGCCGGCCTTCACCGGCTCCTGGTCGAGCAGGTCCAGGCCCATCAGATCGGCGTCGGGCAGGCGCAGCACGATGCCGTCGTCGGCGTGCATCACCTGCGCGTCCATGCCGTACCGCTCGGACAGGCGGGCGCCGAGCGCCAGCGCCCAGGGGGCGTGCACCTGGGCGCCGAAGGGGGAGTGCACCACGACCCGCCAGTCGCCCAGCTCGTCGCGGAAGCGCTCCACGACGATCGTCCGGTCGTCGGGGACGTGCCCGCAGGCCGCGCGCTGCTCCTCCAGGTACGACAGGACGTTGTCCGCGGCCCACGCGTCGAGGCCGGCGGCCAGCAGACGCAGCCGGGCGTCCTCCTCCGGCAGGGAGCCGACCTCGCGCAGGAACGCGCCCACCGCACGGCCCAGCTCCAGCGGGCGGCCCAGCTGGTCGCCCTTCCAGAACGGCAGCCGGCCCGGCACGCCCGGCGCGGGCGAGACCAGGACCCGGTCGCGCGTGATGTCCTCGATGCGCCAGGAACTGGTGCCGAGCGTGAAGACGTCGCCGACCCGGGACTCGTAGACCATCTCCTCGTCCAGCTCACCGACCCGGCCGCCGCCCTTCTTGGGGTCCGAGCCGGCGAGGAACACCCCGAACAGGCCGCGGTCGGGGATCGTGCCCCCGGAGGTGACGGCGAGGCGCTGCGCGCCGGGGCGGCCGGTGATCGTGCCCGCGACGCGGTCCCACACCACGCGCGGGCGCAGCTCCGCGAACGCGTCCGACGGGTAGCGCCCGGCGAGCATGTCCAGGACGGCCGTGAACGCCGACTCCGGCAGTGAGGCGAACGGCGCCGCCCGGCGGACCAGGGCGAGCAGGTCGTCCAGCTGCCAGGTGTCCATCGCCGTCATCGCCACGAGCTGCTGGGCGAGGACGTCCAGCGGGTTGGCGGGCACCTTGAGGGACTCGATGGAGCCGGAGCGCATCCGCTCGGTGACCACCGCGGCCTGGACCAGGTCGCCGCGGTACTTCGGGAAGACCACGCCGGTGGAGACCGCGCCGACCTGGTGTCCCGCGCGGCCGACCCGTTGCAGTCCGGAGGCCACGGACGGCGGGGACTCGACCTGGACGACGAGGTCGACGGCGCCCATGTCGATGCCCAGCTCCAGGCTGGAGGTGGCGACGACCGCGGGGAGCCGGCCCGCCTTGAGGTCCTCCTCGACCAGGGCGCGCTGCTCCTTGGAGACCGAGCCGTGGTGCGCGCGGGCGATGACCGGCGGCGCGCCGTGCGCCGCGCCGGAGCCGCCCATCAGCTCGGCGGGGGAGTGGTGTTCGTCCAGGGACTCGCCGGTCGCCCGCTCGTAGGCGATCTCGTTGAGCCGGTTGCACAGGCGCTCGGCGAGCCGGCGGGAGTTGGCGAACACGATCGTCGAGCGGTGCGCCTGGACCAGGTCGGTGATCCGCTCCTCGACATGCGGCCAGATCGAGGGCCGCTCCGCCCGGTCGCCGCCGTCGGCGACCGGGGAACCGCCCAGCTCGCCCAGGTCCTCGACGGGGACGACCACCGACAGGTCGAACTCCTTGCCGGACTCCGGCTGGACGATCTCCACCTTGCGGCGGGGCGACAGATAGCGGGCGATCTCGTCGACCGGGCGGACCGTCGCCGACAGGCCGATACGGCGGGCCGGCCTCGGCAGCAGCTCGTCCAGGCGCTCCAGGGACAGCGCGAGGTGCGCGCCGCGCTTGGTGCCGGCCACCGCGTGCACCTCGTCCAGGATCACCGTCTCCACGCCCGTCAGCGCGTCCCGTGTGGCCGAGGTCAGCATCAGGAACAGCGACTCGGGTGTGGTGATCAGGATGTCCGGCGGGCGGGTGGACAGGGCGCGGCGCTCGGCCGCCGGGGTGTCGCCCGAGCGGATGCCGACCTTCACCTCCGGTTCGGGCAGGCCGCGGCGGACGGACTCCTGGCGGATACCGGTCAGCGGGCTGCGCAGGTTGCGCTCCACGTCCACGGCGAGGGCCTTGAGCGGGGAGACGTACAGCACCCGGCAGCGCTTCTTCGGATCGGCCGGGGGTGGGGTGGAGGCGAGCTGGTCGAGCGCGGCGAGGAAGGCGGCGAGGGTCTTGCCGGAGCCGGTCGGGGCGACGACCAGCACGTCCGAGCCCTCACCGATGGCCTGCCACGCCCCCGCCTGGGCGGCGGTGGGCGCGGAGAAGGCCCCCGTGAACCAGCCGCGGGTCGCGGGGGAGAAGCCGTCGAGGGCCCGGTGTGCGTCGCTGACCATGAATCCATCGTGCACCCGGCCACTGACAACGCCCTGCGACCTGGGCGTGCCCTCGGTCGCCCAAGGCGGCCCCGACACTGGTGGAGCCGCGCCGACCACGGAGAATCGGGGGTATGGCGGCAGCGGGTGAGGAGCGGGCGCGGCACTGGCAGTACGAGGAACTGCCCGGTGTCGATCTGCTGCGGGCCCGCTACGTCCGCAAGGAGTTCGTGCGGCACACCCACGAGCACTTCGTGATCGCCGCCGTCGTCGAGGGCGTGGAGGTGTTCCACCACGGGGGGTCCGACCAGTACGCGGGCCCGGGGATGCTGGCGCTGGTCAATCCCGACACACCGCACACAGGACGGGCGGCGGTGCCCGAGGGGTGGCGGTACGGCGCGGTGTATCCGTCGCCGGAGCTGGTCGCCGAGATCGCCGCGGAGACCACGGGCATTCGCGGGACGCCGGGCTTCGTCCGTCCCGTGTTCGACGATCCGTACGCCGTCGAGCTGGTGCACCAGGTGCTGCGGGCCACGGACGAGGGCAACGCGCTGGCCGCCGACACCCTGCTGCGGGTCGCCGTGACGCGGCTGCTGCGGCTCAATGGCGGGACGCTGCCGCAGCGGGAGATACGGACGGCGGGCGCGAGGACCGCGGCACGCGCGCGTGCCGTCCTGGAGGAGCGGATGGCCGAGCCGCCCAGCCTGGAGAGGCTGGCGGCCGACCTGGGCAGCAGCCCGTTCGCGCTGCTGCGGGCCTTCCGCAACGCCTACGGAATGCCGCCGCACACCTGGCTGACCGACGCCCGGGTGCGCCGGGCCAGACGGCTGCTGGACGCGGGCACCGCGCCCTCCGAGGCCGCCGTCGCCGTCGGCTTCACCGACCAGTCGCACCTGAGCCGGCACTTCACCCGGATCGTGGGCGTGCCCCCGGGCGCCTACCAGCGCGAGCGCAAGAACGTACAAGACTCCGGGGCCCGGCTCTTCCTACCCTCGACGCCGTGGCAGAACAGACAGCTCTCGCAGACATACGCGCCGACGACGGAGGAAAGCCCGACGCCGCCGTCGTACGGGACGCCCTGGGGGTCGGGGTCGCCGTAGGACTGTCCGGGTTCGCCTTCGGGGTGACCTCGGCGGGCAGCGGTCTCACGCTCTGGCAGACGTGTGCGCTCAGCCTGCTGGTGTTCACCGGGGCCTCCCAGTTCGCGCTGGTGGGGGCGCTGGCCGCCGGAGGCAACCCGTACACGGCGGCCGCGGGCGCCTTCTTCCTGGGCGTGCGCAACGCCTTCTACGGGCTGCGCCTGTCGCAGCTGCTGGCCCTCCCGCGCGCGGTACGGCCGTTCGCGGCCCAATGGGTCATCGACGAGACCACCGCCGTGACGCTGGCCCAGCCCACGCGGCGCAGCGCGCGGATCGGCTTCACCGTCACCGGGGTCACCCTCTACGTGCTGTGGAACCTCACCACGCTGCTGGGCGCGCTGGGCGCCAAGGCCCTCGGCGACACCGACGCGTGGGGCCTGGACGCGGCCGGGCCGGCCGTGTTCCTGGCGCTGCTGGCGCCGATGCTGAAGACCGCCACCGAGCGGGCCGTCGCCGCTCTGGCCGTACTGCTCGGGCTCGGTCTGCTGCCCGTGCTGCCGGCCGGGGTGCCGGTCCTGGCGGCCGCGCTCGCCGCGCCGGCCGTGCTGTACCTGCGGGGCCGCCGCGGGAGCGGCGCCCGTGACGACGTACGAGAGGGAGATCGTTGAACATCTGGATCGCGGTGGCGGTGACCGCTGTCGGCTGCTACGCCGTCAAGCTGGCCGGGCTGCTCGTTCCGGCGGGTGCCCTGGAGCGGCCGCTGGTGAAGCGGCTCGCCGCGCTGCTGCCCGTCGCCCTGCTGGCCGCGCTCACCGCCCAGCAGACGTTCGCCGACGGGCACACGCTCGTGCTGGACGCGCGGGCGGCCGGGGTCGCGGCCGCCGCCGTGGCGCTGCTGCTGCGGGCACCGTTCCTGGTGGTGGTCGGGGCGGCCGTGCTGGTGACGGCCGGGGTGCGGGCCCTGACGGGGTGAGCCGGGTGAGCCGGGGTGCGTACCGGTGGTGGTTCAGCCGATGGGCCGGCCGTAGGCCCTGAGGGTGCGCAGCGCCTCGATCGTGACCATGGGACGTGCCTCCAGCGCGGTGCCCGGAGCCCAGTGGAGCCACGTGACCGGCCAGCCGCCGTCCTCCTCCTGGCGGCCGGCCAGGTGGTCCAGGGAGCGCTTCATCTCCTCGTCCGTGAACCACGCGCGCGCGAGGGAGCCGGGTGTCCGCGCGTAGTCGTGCGGGAAGTGGTGCTCCCCGGGGGCGTAGCCCGGTGCGACCGGGTAGGCCTCCGGCCGCTCCGGGTCCAGCAGCGCCAGGCGCCGATCGCGCACCAGACGGCCGAGCCGGTCCGCGGCCGCACGCGCGCGGGTGCGGTCGGGTGCCGAGTCCAGGAAGGTGACGGCCGCCCCGATCTCGTACGGGTGGGAGGTCGCCAGGGACTCGACCCGCTGCCAGCAGAAGTCGGTGGCCCGGAACAGCCAGGCGTGCCACACCTCGTTGCGGTGCAGCAGGCCCACCACCGGTCCGGTGGCCAGGAGATCGCTCGGCGGGTCGTCCACGATCGGCACGAAGGGGGCCGCCGGATAGCCGCGCTGGCCGGGATGGACCGCGGGCAGCGCGCCGTCGGGAGTGGAGACGGAGGTCAGGTAGCGGCACACGCGCTCCACCCGCTGTCCGCCGCAGCGGCCGACGGTGTCCAGCACACGCAGCGCGTGCGCGGTGTGCAGCGGCTGGCTGACGGGGCCGCGCAGATCGGGCTCCAGCGCGTGACCGTACCCGCCGTCCTCGTTGCGGTAGGCGTCCAGCGCGGTCTCGACCGGATCCGCGCCGCCGTTCAGGAAGTGGTACGCGAACAGCCGCTGCTCCAGCACGCGCGCGGTGAGCCACACGAAGTGCTCGGCGCGGAACAGCGGGGAGGATGCCGGGGGCGGCGGGGGAGAAGGGGGAGTTCCGGTCTCGGCCATGCGTCCGACCGTAGGGCGGAAAGCGGTCTCGCCCGGTGGCCCCGGAACGAGGTCACCCGCAGGGGCGGGATACTGGGATCATGCGGTTGACGGTCTTCTGGGAGCGGATGGCGGAGCACTTCGGCACGGGGTACGCCGACACCTTCGCGCGCGACCACGTGATGTCGGAGCTCGGCGGGCGCACGGTGCACGAGGCGCTGGCGGCCGGCTGGGACGCGAAGGACGTGTGGCGCGTGGTGTGCCAGGTCATGAACGTTCCGCGGGAGAGGCACTGACCGGACCCGAGGATCACGGGCCGGTGCCGGGCCGCCGGCGACGTCGGAGAGACTTGCACCGTGGCACCCACTGACGAGACCGGGCAGACGGCCCCGCACGCATCCCCGTTCGCTACGACGCCGCCTCCCCGGACTCCGGTACCGGCCGAGGGCGCAGCAGGGCCCGGCGCCCGCATGCCCCGCTGGCTGCCGCGGGCCATGGTGCTCGCGATCGGCCTCGTCGCCGCCTTCCAGCTCGGCAACTGGGCCTTCCACCAGCTGACCGGCCTGCTCCTCAACGTCCTCATCGCGTTCTTCCTGGCGCTCGCCATCGAGCCCGCGGTCAGCCGCATGGCCGACCGCGGGATGCGGCGGGGGCTCGCGACCTTCCTGGTCTTCCTCGGTCTGGCGATCGCGTCTGCGGGCTTCGTGACGCTGCTCGGCTCGATGCTCGCCGGGCAGATCATCAAGATGGTCGAGGGCTTCCCGGAGTACCTCGACTCCGTCATCAACTGGGTCAACACCACCTTCCACACCGAGCTCAGACGGGTGGATGTGCAGGAGGGCCTGCTCCACTCCGACTGGCTGCGCAAGTACGCGCAGAACAGCGCCGCGGGCGTGCTCGACGTGTCCGCCCAGGTGCTCGGAGGCCTGTTCCGGCTGCTGACGATCGCGCTGTTCTCGTTCTACTTCGCCGCTGACGGTCCGCGGCTGCGCCGCACCATCTGCTCCCTGCTGCCGCCCGCCCGCCAGGCGGAGGTGCTGCGCGCGTGGGAGATCGCGGTCGACAAGACCGGCGGCTATCTGTACTCGCGCGGCCTGATGGCGCTCGTCTCGGGGATCGCCCACTATGTCCTGCTCCAGGCCCTGGGAGTGCCGTACGCGCTCGTGCTCGGTGTCTGGGTGGGCCTGGTCTCGCAGTTCATCCCCACCATAGGGACCTATCTCGCGGGCGCCCTGCCGATGCTGATCGCCTTCACGGTCGACCCCTGGTACGCGCTGTGGGTGCTGGTCTTCGTGGTGGTCTACCAGCAGTTCGAGAACTACATGCTGCAACCCAAGCTGACCGCGCGGACCGTGGACATCCATCCCGCGGTCGCCTTCGCCTCGGTCATCGCTGGCACCGCCCTGCTCGGCGCCGTGGGCGCGCTGATCGCCATTCCCGCGGTCGCCACCCTCCAGGCCTTCCTGGGTGCCTATGTGAAGCGGTACGCCGTCACGGACGACCCCCGCGTCCACGGCCACCGCGGACGCGGTCCGGTACCGGGCCTGCTCGACCGCGCGCGTCGGCTGTGGCGGGCCCGGTAGGGCGTACTCGGCAGGACGTACGGGGCAGGGCGTTGTGGCGTCCTGCCGATGCTTCCCGCGAAGGAGGGTCGTGCTCCGGCGCCGCCGGTGCGCTTGACACGAAAATCGAACATCCATTCTTATGGGAGCTCCGGCGAGGCTCAACGGAAGGGATTTCGCCCCAGTTCGGGGGGAGAAGTGCCTGAGTTATCCACAGGCCGGACGTGCGTCGGGGCGCATTGTCAGTGGCAGGCGTTAGCGTCTTTGACGTGAAGCGATCGACTCAAGCAAACCGGGTGGAACCCATGGCAGGAACCGACCGCGAGAAGGCGCTCGACGCCGCGCTCGCACAGATTGAACGACAATTCGGCAAGGGCGCGGTCATGCGCATGGGCGAGCGGTCGAAGGAGCCGATCGAGGTCATCCCGACCGGGTCGACCGCGCTCGACGTGGCCCTCGGCGTCGGTGGCCTGCCGCGCGGCCGAGTCGTGGAGATCTACGGACCGGAGTCCTCCGGTAAGACGACCCTGACCCTGCACGCGGTGGCGAACGCGCAGAAGGCGGGCGGCCAGGTCGCGTTCGTGGACGCGGAGCACGCCCTCGACCCCGAGTACGCGAAGAAGCTCGGCGTCGACATCGACAACCTGATCCTCTCCCAGCCGGACAACGGCGAGCAGGCCCTGGAGATCGTGGACATGCTGGTCCGCTCCGGCGCCCTCGACCTCATCGTCATCGACTCCGTCGCCGCGCTCGTCCCGCGCGCGGAGATCGAGGGCGAGATGGGCGACAGCCACGTGGGTCTCCAGGCCCGGCTGATGAGCCAGGCTCTGCGTAAGATCACCAGCGCGCTCAACCAGTCCAAGACCACCGCGATCTTCATCAACCAGCTCCGCGAGAAGATCGGCGTGATGTTCGGCTCCCCGGAGACCACGACCGGTGGCCGGGCCCTGAAGTTCTACGCCTCGGTGCGCATCGACATCCGCCGTATCGAGACCCTGAAGGACGGCACGGAGGCGGTCGGCAACCGGACCCGCTGCAAGGTCGTCAAGAACAAGGTCGCGCCGCCCTTCAAGCAGGCCGAGTTCGACATCCTCTACGGCCAGGGCATCAGCCGCGAGGGCGGTCTGATCGACATGGGCGTGGAGCACGGCTTCGTCCGCAAGGCCGGCGCCTGGTACACGTACGAGGGCGACCAGCTCGGCCAGGGCAAGGAGAACGCGCGCAACTTCCTCAAGGACAACCCCGACCTGGCCAACGAGATCGAGAAGAAGATCAAGGAGAAGCTGGGCGTCGGCGTGCGGCCGGAGGAGCCGGCCGCGGAGCCGGGCACGGACGCCGCGGTCACCACCGCCGCGGACGAGGCGGCCAAGACGGCACCCGCCAAGGCCACCAAGCCCAAGGCCGCCTCGGCCAAGAGCTGACCCGTGACACGGCGAACCGACTGGGCCGAGTACGAGCACGAGCACGCGTACGAACACGCCGCCTCCGGTGCCCCGCGGGGGAGGGGCACCGGGGACGCGCTCGGCTCGGGCACGGACGGAGACGGCGTGCACGAGGATGCCGAGCCGGACGGCGGTGTGCCTTGGGACGACGGCGGACAGCGGCGCGCGGGTGGCCCACCCGTGGGTGGTGCGCGCCGGGGCGGCTCGCGTGACGGCGGGTCGCACGGTGGACGCGGACGCCGTCGGCGCGGCTTCGGCGAGGCGTCCGCCGAGGACGGGGGCACCTTCTCCTTGCCGAGGGCTGAGCAGGGGGAGCCTCCGGGGGACCCGGTGGAGCGGGCGCGCGCCATCTGCCTGCGCCTGCTCACTGGGACCCCGCGCACCCGCAAGCAGCTCGCGGACGCCCTGCGCAAGCGGGAGATCCCGGACGAGGCGGCGGAGGAGGTCCTGTCCAGGTTCGAGGAGGTCGGGCTGATCGACGACAGCGCGTTCGCGGATGCCTGGGTGGAGTCCCGGCACCACGGGCGCGGACTGGCCCGGCGCGCGCTCGCCCGGGAGCTGCGGACCAAGGGTGTCGACGCGGCGCTGATCGACGAGGCGGTCGGCCGGCTCGACGCCGATCAGGAGGAGGCCACCGCGCGCGAGCTCGTCGCCCGCAAACTGCGCTCCACCCGCGGCCTCGACCGCGACAAAAGGCTGCGCCGCCTCGCCGGGATGCTCGCCCGCAAGGGCTACTCCGAGGGCCTGGCCCTGCGTGTGGTCCGGCAGGCGCTGGAGGAGGAGGGCGAGGACACGGACTTCCTGGCCGACGAGGGGTACTGAGCCGGCGCCCGCCGGGCGGCCGGCGCCGGGAACACGAACACCACGGGGTGCGCAGGCTCGGCGTGCGATTCCGGGAGGGGCCGACGGCGCGGGCCGACGACAGCCTCGCCGGTCCCCTCGTCCCCTGCTCGGCAGGCTGCCCGTCCGTGCCTGTGCCCGCACCCTCCCGAAGACCCCTGGTCGTCGTCCGGCTCCTCGCGGCCGGCCTGCTGCTCGGTGGCTGCGGCCTGCGGCCCGGCGCCACGAACACCCACGACGGCCCGCTCATCCTCGGCCGTCCCACGGCGTCACCGGCAGTCCGGCCGAGCGCCATGCCTGGAAGCCGCCCACCAGGTCGGTCGCCCGGAGCAGCCCCAGCTGGTGCAGGGAAGCGGCCGCGAGACTCGACGCGTAGCCCTCGTTGCAGACGACGACCACGCGCAGATCGTGGCCGGTGGCCTCAGGGACACGGTGGCTGCCCAGCGGGTCCAGTCGCCACTCCAGCTCGTTGCGCTCCACGACGAGGGCGCCCGGTATCAGGCCGTCCCTCGAACGCAGCGCGGCGTAGCGGATGTCCACCAGGAGGGCGCCGCCGACTCGGGCGGCCGCGTACGCCTCGCGCGCCTCGACGCGCTCGTAGCCCTGGCGGACCCGCTCCAGCAGCTCGTCGATTCCGGCGGGTGGCTGAGGCGTGCTCACTGCCAGTCCTCCGGGCGCTCGACCTGTTCCAGGCGCAGTGTGTGCCCGGTACGGCTGTAGCGGCGGATGCGGGTCAGCGGCGGATGGTAGGCGTGCACGGAGACGGCGTGCCGGTCGGTGGACTCGTTGAGCACCTCGTGCACGTGGTGGCGGCCGAAGGAGCGGCCCCGCCCCGCCGGGAGCCGCCGTTCGCGGTCCACCCCCTCGGTGAGTTCGAGCGTCTTCCAGCCGTCGGTGGGCAGCCGGGCCGCGAGCGAGTTCTCCTTCAACTCGCCCGCCGCGGTGACGAAGGCGCCGACCGAGTCGGCGTGGTCGTGCCAGCCTGTGCCGGTGCCGGGCGGCCAGCCGATCAGCCAGGCCTCACTGCCGCCGGGCCCCTCCAGGCGCACCCAGGTGCGGCCCTCCGGGTCGAGCGGAAGCGAGGCGATCAGCCCGGCGTCGGCGGCGGCGCGCCGTACGAAGTCGAGGAGTTCCGCCTGTGTCGGCGCCTGCACGGAGGGCGCGGACCCGGCGGGTGAGGAGGCGTCAGGGGAGAGGTCGGGAGCCGGGGGTCCGAGAGGCGAGACAGACACGTACACCGTCCTGAAGAGCGTTCGCGAAAGACGCGCGGCGGCACAGGGTACGGACGAAGGACGTACGGGAGTGTGCGAGTGAGGCGGCGCGCCGGGGGAGGGAAGGCGAGTTCAACAGGCCGGACGACACACGCAGCCCGCATAGCGGACGAGGTCCATGTGGACCCTCCGCCACAGGCGCACATCGGTGTCGGTCACGTTCCGGAGTAGACCACGGCGGCACGGACCGGTCAACTCGCCGTCACCCTGTGGACCGCACGGCGCGTACGGTCCACAGGGCTCCGCGGTCAGCGCGCGCCCGCCTCGGCACGGTCCTCGGTGCGTCCGGCGCCGCCCAGCGCCGTCTCCGCCGCGGTGTACAGGTCGGCGGGGCGCACCCCGCTCAGCGCGGTGACCAGGTGCCCGTCGGGCCGGACCAGGAGGACGGTGTGGGGAGCGGCGCCCGGGTAGCTCTCGGCGACCAGCAACTCGGCGGGGTGCGGCAGCGCGGTCACCGCCCCGGCCAGCCGGGGCATGATGCCGGCGCTCACCCAGTGCCGGCGCTCCCACACGCCCGTACCCGGCGCGATCAGCACCACGAGCAGCGCCCCCCGGCCCAGCCGTTCGCGCAGCGGCACCAAGGAGCCGTCCTCCGCGGTCACCAGCACGTCGGCGACCGGAGCGCCGGCCGGTGTGTCCACGAGGATCTCCCCGTCGAGGGGCGGCGGAGTGAGCGGCGAGTCCGCGTACGCCCCCGGCTCGCCCAGCGCCCCGCGCCCCAGATGGCCGTCCATCAGCAGGGCGTCGTGTCCACGGCCGGACCCGGGCACCAGGGACCGCAGTCCGCCGCCCCCGCGCAGTACCGGCAGTAGCTGGTCGGCGGCGCGCAGCCGGGCGGCGACGATCGCGCGCCGCTCGGTCTGGTAGCTGTCCAGCAGCCCCTCGTGCGGCCCGTGGTGCCAGGCCGGCGCCAGCTTCCAGGCGAGGTTGTCGGCGTCCCGCAGGCCCTCGTCGAGACCCTGGGTGCCGAGCGCGCCCAGCAGGTGGGCCGCGTCCCCGGCGAGGAAGATCCGCCCGGCGCGCCAGCGGCGGGCCACCCGGTGGTGGACCGTGTGGACTCCGGTGTCCAGGAGTTCGTACGACGGGGAGGTTTCGCCGGTCCAGCCGGTGAGGGTCTCCCGGATGCGGGCGAGCAGCAGTTCGGGTGTGACCAGGTCCTTGCCGGGCGGCAGCAGCCAGTCCAGCCGCCACACGTCGTCCGGGAGCGGACGGGCGGCGATCTCCCCGGCGAAGGGGCCGGTCGTCCGCCACGGCGGCAGCCGGTGGAGGAACGCTTCGCCGGGCCGGGGCAGTTCGGTGCGCACCGCGGCGACGGCGTGCCGCTCGACGGCCGTACGGCCGGGGAAGCGGATGTCCTGGAGCTTGCGCACGGTCGAACGCGGGCCGTCGCAGCCGACCAGGTAACTGCCGCGCCACCATGTGCCGCCCGGGTCGCGGGTGTGGACGGTGACCCCCGTGGACTCCTGCTCCATGCTGTCGAGGCGGCTGTCCACGGCGAGTTCGACCAGCGGTTCGCGGGCGACGGCGGCGCGCAGGGCGCCGGTCAGCACGTGCTGGGCGATGTGCAGCGGCGCGGGGTCGTCATCGTCGAAGGCGATGTCGCACATCACCTGTTTGCGCCGCAACGACCGCCATCCGGCCCAACGGAGCCCGGCCCCGCCGAGCGGTGCACCGGCCAGGCGCTCCACGAGCGCGGCGGTGTCCTCGCGCAGGACGACCGTGCGCGCGGCGCGCGGCGCGTCCGCGCCGGGTCCCTCGTCGAGCACGACGGACGGCACCTCTTGACGCGCCAGCGCCAGGGCGAGCGTGAGTCCGACGGGCCCCGCTCCGACAACGATCACCGGGTCCACGGCGCGGCGCCCCCTGCCCGCAGCGGTGTCCTGACGGACAGGTGTGAAGAAGAAGCCGGAGCAGGGTGCACGATCACAGAACGTATGCAACCCATTGCCGCTGCTTGCGTCAAGTGACGGAGGCGGTGGTGATCACTCCACTGCCCCCATGTCACTTCTGTCCCGGTGAGCGGCCGTCAGGCGGAGGTTCCCGTCGACTCGGCGCCGCCCACCGCCGCGGCCGAGAGCACCGCGCCCGTCGACTTCTTTCCGCGCCGCAGCCGCCGCTCCAGCCAGCTCGCGAAGGTGGTGAGGCTGAAGTTGATGGCCACGAAGATCAGCGCCACGATCGTGAAGCTGGCGATGGTATTCGCACCGTAGTAGGAGCTCATGGCGGACACGGCGGACAGCAGGTCCGAGAAGGTGAGGACGGCGCCGCCGAGCGCGGTGTCCTTCACGATGACCACGAGCTGGCTGACGATCGCCGGCAGCATCGCGGTGACCGCCTGCGGCAGCAGGACCGACGTCATGGTCTGGGTCTTGCGCAGGCCGATCGCCTGCGCGGCCTCCGTCTGGCCCTTGGGCAGGGAGAGGATGCCCGCGCGGACGATCTCCGCGAGCACCGAGGCGTTGTAGAGCACCAGACCGGTGCAGACGGCGTACAGCGGCCGGTCGTCCGAGCTGATGTTGCTGTAAGCGGCGAACAGCGCCGTACCGAAGATCATCAGGATCAGCACCGGAATGGCGCGGAAAAACTCCACGACCACCGCGGCCGGGATCCTGATCCAGGCGTGGTCGGAGAGTCGCGCGATGCCGAAGACCGCGCCGAGGGGCAGCGCGATGAGCATCGACAGGGCCGCCGCGATCAGTGTGTTCTTCAGCCCGGGCAGGATGTACGTGGTCCACGCCTCGGAGCCGGAGAAGAACGGCTTCCACTTCTCCCAGTCCAACTGGCCCTTGTCGCTCAGGCTCTGCAGGGCCCACCACACCAGCGCCGCGGCGGCAAGCACGAACAGGACGGTGTAGAGGATGTTGCGCCGCTTGGCCCTGGGCCCCTGGGCGTCGTACAGCACGGAGGTCATCGCTTCACCGCCACCTTCTTGCCCACCCAGCCGAGGATCAGACCGGTCGGCAGCGTCAGGCACACGAAGCCGAACGCGAAGACCGCGGAGATCAGCAGGAGTTGTGCCTCGTTCTCGATCATCTTCTTCATCAGCAGGGCCGCTTCGGCCACGCCGATCGCCGCCGCCACCGTGGTGTTCTTGGTGAGCGCGATCAGCACGTTGGTGAGCGGGCCGACCACCGAGCGGAACGCCTGCGGCAGCACGACCAGGGTCAGCACCTGGGTGAAGCTCAGTCCGAGGGCGCGGGCCGCCTCCGCCTGGCCGACCGGCACCGTGTTGATGCCGGAGCGGATCGCCTCACAGACGAACGCCGCGGTGTAGGCGATCAGACCCAGCACGGCGAGCCGGAAGTTGATGGTGTCGAAGTCCTGCGCACCGAGGTTGATGTTGAGCGTCTGGCTCAGGCCCAGCGAGGTGAACAGGATGATCACCGTCAGCGGGATGTTCCGCACGACGTTGACGTAGGCGGTGCCGAAACCGCGCATGAGCGGCACCGGGCCGACGCGCATGGCAGCCAGCAGGGTGCCCCAGACCAGGGAGCCGACGGCCGAGAGCAGGGTGAGCTGCACGGTCACCCAGAAGGCTCCCAGCAGGTCGTAGCCTTGAAGAAAGTCGAACACGATCTCCCGCGCTTCCGCGTGTGGTGGGCCCCGGTGCGCCGCCCTGCGCGGGCGGCGCACCCGACGGGCGCTGACTCAGCTCTTGATGTCGCCGATCTTCGGCGCGGGCTCGTTCTTGTAGTTCGCCGGACCGAGGTTGGCGTCGACGGCCTTCTGCCACGAACCGTCGGAGACCATGTCCTCAAGGGCCTTGTTGATCTTGTCCTTGAGGTCGCTGCCCTTCTTGACGCCGATGCCGTAGTTCTCGTTGGTCATCTTGAGGCCGCCCAGCTTGAACTTGCCCTTGAACTGCTCCTGGGAGGCGTAGCCGGCGAGGATCGAGTCGTCCGTCGTCAGCGCGTCGATCGCCTTGTTCTGAAGGCCGCTCAGACACGCCGAGTACGTCGGGTACTGCTGGAGGTCCGCCTTGGGCGCCAGCTTGTCCTTGACGTTCTGGGCCGAGGTCGAGCCGGTCACCGAGCAGAGCTTCTTGCTGTTCAGGTCGGCCGGCGACTTGATCGAGTCGTCGTCGGCGCGGACCAGGACGTCCTGGTGGGCCAGCAGGTAGGGACCGGCGAAGTCGACCTTCTGCTCGCGCTCCGGGGTGATCGAGTACGTGGCGGTGATGAAGTCCACGTCACCGCGCTGGAGCATGGTCTCGCGGTCGCCGCTCTTGGACTCCTTCCACTCGATCTGGTTCTCGTCGTAACCGAGCTTCTTGGCGACGTACTTGGCCACGTCGACATCGAAGCCGGAGTAGCCCTGCGGGGTCTTCTGGCCAAGGCCCGGCTGGTCGAACTTGATGCCGACGGTGATCTTCTTGCCGCCACCGCCCGACGACCCCTCGTCCTTCTTGTCGTTCGAGCCGCACGCCGTCGCCGAGAGGGCGAGGGCGAGGACGACGGCCGAGGCGGCGGTGACCTTGCGGAGCTTCATGTGAACTTCCTTCGGTGTTGAGGAGATGCGGAGCCGTCGGCACTGCGACGGCACAATCACGGGCCGGTGGCGCACGGCGCCACCGGCGGGCCGTCGCGTCAGTGGTGCAGGATCTTCGAAAGGAAGTCCCTGGCCCGGTCGCTGCGCGGGTTGCTGAAGAACTGGTCGGGCGCAGCCTGTTCGATGATCCGGCCGTCGGCCATGAAGACCACCCGGTTTGCAGCCGATCGGGCGAAGCCCATCTCGTGGGTGACGACGACCATCGTCATGCCGTCCCGGGCGAGTTGCTGCATGACCTCCAGCACCTCGTTGATCATCTCCGGGTCGAGCGCGGAGGTCGGCTCGTCGAACAGCATGACCTTCGGGTCCATGGCCAGTGCCCGGGCGATGGCCACACGCTGCTGCTGGCCGCCGGAGAGCTGCGCGGGGTACTTGTCGGCCTGCGCGCCCACTCCGACCCGGTCGAGCAGTTCGCGGGCCCGCTCCTCGGCCTTCTTCTTGTCCGTGCGGCGGACCTTGACCTGGCCGAGCATCACGTTCTCGAGCACGGTCTTGTGCGCGAAGAGGTTGAAGGACTGGAAGACCATGCCGACGTCGGCGCGCAGCCGGGCCAGTTCCTTGCCCTCCTGGGGCAGCGGCTTGCCGTCGATCGTGATGGTGCCCGAATCGATGGTCTCCAGGCGGTTGATGGTGCGGCACAGGGTGGACTTCCCGGACCCGGAGGGCCCGATGACCACGACGACCTCGCCGCGGGTGATCGTCAACTCGATGTCCTGGAGTACGTGCAACGCGCCGAAGTGCTTGTTGACGCTCTTCAGGACGACCAGATCGGCGGTCGAGGCCACGTCTTCCTTGGCCATCGATACTTCGGTCATCGCTTTCAGGCTCCGTCCTCCTCGGTTTCGGGGGACAGTAATGACCGATGCGACCAGCGTCATTACATCTGAGGGAGATCTGAGCATCACGATCCGGTAGCGGCCGCACACATGTCGTAGCGTGACCGGGTGGGGCACGTACCGGCTGGATAACGACACACGGTGCGCAACCGGATCCCTCTTGACGCCGTCCTCGTCCATCGGCGTCACTGCCATGGTGCACGCGCGCGTGCATGACGTTTACACGCCGTGACCGTATGAAACATGAACCGGAGGGGGCCGGAATGCGACTGCTCCTCGTCGAGGACGACAACCACGTCGCCGCCGCCCTGTCCGCCGTCCTGGCGCGGCACGGGTTCGACGTCACGCACGCCCGCAGCGGCGAGGAGGCGCTCCAGGCGCTCGTCCCCGAGAGCGCCTGCTTCGGCGTGGTCCTGCTCGACCTGGGCCTGCCCGACCAGGACGGCTACGAGGTCTGCGCCAGGATCCGCAAGCGCACCAGCATCCCCGTGATCATGGTCACCGCCCGCTCCGACGTCCGCTCCCGCATCCACGGCCTCAACCTCGGCGCCGACGACTACGTCGTGAAGCCCTACGACACCGGCGAACTGCTCGCCCGTATCCACGCCGTCAGCCGCCGCACCGCACACGAGGACGCGAACGCCGGCAGCGAGAGCACGCTGCGCCTCGGCGCCGTGCACATCGAACTGCCCACCCGGCAGGTCAGCGTGGACGGCGCGGTCGTCCAGCTCACCCGCAAGGAGTTCGACCTGCTCGCGCTGCTCGCCCAGCGCCCCGGGGTGGTCTTCCGGCGGGAGCAGATCATCAGCGAGGTGTGGCAGACCAGTTGGGAGGGCACCGGACGGACCCTGGAGGTGCACGTCGCCTCCCTGCGCTCCAAGCTGCGCACGCCGGCGCTCATCGAGACCGTACGCGGCGTCGGTTACCGCCTCGTCGCCCCGGCCGCCTAGCGGGGACGGGTGAGCTCACGTCTGCTGCCGCTGCTCATCGTCCTGATGGCGGCCGTCCTGCTCGCCCTCGGCGTCCCGCTCGCCGTCAGTGTCGCCGGCGCCGAGCAGCAGAAGGCGGTCGTGGACCGCATCGACGACACCGCGCGCTTCGCAGCCCTGGCCCAGTTCGTCACGGACGGGGCCAGCGGCTCCCGGCGCACGGTCCCGGACGAGCGGTTGGAGACCCTCCGCCGCGAACTCGGCAGCTACCACGGGGTCTACGGCATCCGGGCCGGCGTCTTCTACCGGACCGGCGTCCCGATGGCCAACGCCCCGGACGACTGGTCGCTGCCCGCGTTCGGCGAGGTCCGCGACGCCTTCGACGAGGCGCTGCTGAGCCGGCGCAGCCACGACCCGGAACAGGTCTGGCCCTGGCAGCGCCACCGGCTCGTCGTCGCCTCCCCGGTGATCCGGGACGGCGACGTCGTCGCGGTCGTCGTCACGGACTCGCCGACCGGGCAGATGCGCTCGCGGACCCTGCACGGCTGGCTGCTCGTCGGCACCGGCGAGATCGCCGCGATGCTGCTCGCCGTCGGCGCGGCGCTGCGGCTGACCGGCTGGGTGCTCAGGCCCGTACGGATCCTCGACGCCACCACCCACGACATCGCCACCGGGCGGCTGAAGTCCCGGGTGGCGGCCGCCGGCGGGCCACCCGAACTGCAGCGGCTCGCCCGGTCGTTCAACGAGATGGCGGACAACGTCGAGGACGTGCTGGAGCAGCAGCGGGCCTTCGTCGCCGACGCCTCGCACCAGTTGCGCAATCCGCTCTCCGCGCTGCTGCTGCGCATTGAGCTGCTCGCGCTCGAACTGCCCGAGGACAACGAGGAGATCGCCTCCGTGCGCACCGAGGGCAAGCGCCTCGCCCAGGTCCTGGACGACCTGCTCGACCTGGCGCTCGCCGAGCACGCGGAGCCGGATCTGAAGCTCATCGACATCGGGGAGCTGGCCGCCGAGCGGGTGGCGGCCTGGGCGCCGGCCGCCGAGGCCAAGGGGGTGCGGCTGGCCGGCGACTGCCCGGCCACCACGGGCTGGGCCGACCCCGTGGCACTGTCCTCCGCGCTGGACGCGGTGATCGACAACGCGGTGAAGTTCACGCCGGGCGGCGGGAGCGTCGAGGTGACGGTCTCCTTCCACCGCGACACGTCGACGATCGTGGTCGCCGACCACGGTCCCGGCCTCACCGACGAGGAGATCGCCCGCGTCGGCGACCGCTTCTGGCGCAGTGGGCGCCACCAGAACATCAAGGGCTCGGGACTCGGCCTGTCCATCTCCCGCGCGCTGCTCGCGGCCGGCGGCGGCTCGATCTCCTACGCCCGGCACCGGGAGGAGGAGCCGCGCGGACTGCGGGTGACGGTGGCCGTGCCGAGGTCGGTGCCTACGGTTTGACCGAGCGGTAGTAGCGCCGCGCGCCCTCGTGCAGGGCCAGTGGGTCGGTGTAGATCGCGGTGCGCAGGTCGACCAGCTGGGCGGAGTGGACGTGGGCGCCGATGCCGTCGCGGCTCTTGATGACCGTGCGGGTCACCCACTCCGTCAGCCTCGGGTCCATGTCCTTGCGCGTCATCAGCACGTTGGACACGGCGATCGTCGGGACGGTCTGGCCCTTCTGGACCGACGGGTACGCCGACTCCGGCATGTTGGTGGCGCGGTAGTAGCGTGTGGCGCCGCCCTCGGCGTGCAGCCTGGCGACCAGCTCGGCCTCGATCGGCACGAAACGGAACGCGAACTTCTCGGCCAGCCGCCGCAGACCGTCCGTCGGCAGTCCGCCCGACCAGAAGAACGCGTCGAGCTCACCCCGCCGCAGCCGGTCCGGAGCGGTGCCGATGCCGTCGCCCATCGGGCGGATGTCCGTCTCCGGGTCGATCCCGGCCGTCCTGAGCACCCGCTCGGCTATCAGCCGGACACCGGACTCCGGCGGCCCGACCGACACCCGCTTGCCGCGCAGGTCCGACACGGAGTGGATGCGCGAGTCGCTGGGGACGACGAGCTGCACGTAGTCGTCGTAGAGGCGGGCCACACCGCGCAGCCGCGCGGCACCCGGGCCGTGGTTCACCTCGTACGTCTCCACCGCGTCCGCGGCGGCGATGGTGAAGTCGGCCCGGCCGGCCGCCACCCGCGCGACGTTCTCCTGCGAGCCGTCGCTGGTCAGCAGCCGCACCTCCAGATCGGGCATGTCCTTGGCGAACGCGGTGCGCAGCCGCACGCCGTACTCCTGGTAGACCCCGCGCAGAGTTCCCGTGCTGAAGGTGATCGTCCCGCTCGGCGGGGCGTCGCCCAGGGGCAGCAGCCACCACAGCAGCAGCCCGAGGACCACGACCCCGGCGGCCGTGCCCTGGAGGCCGCGGCGTCGTCCGATGCGGGGGAACGGCTTTGGCATGCGCGCGATCCTGCCAGGGGGAGGCCCTGCTGACCAGGGGCGGGCGGCCCGGCGGGCGGCCGGTGCAGTCCGAGCCTGCGGCTAACCTCGCGGGTATGAGTTCCTCGCCCGCCGATCTGGTCCGTGAGTTCCACCGTGCCTTCGGGCTCGACGCCCGCCCCACGCCCACCCGGGTGCCGCCGGAGCTCGCCGCGCACCGCGGGGAACTGCTCGCGGAGGAGGCGGCCGAGGTCGCTGAGGTCTCGGTCGGCGGCCCGCTCGACCGGCTCGCGCACGAGCTGGCGGACGTCGTGTACGTGGCGTACGGCACCGCCCTGGTGCACGGCATCGACCTCGACGAGGTGATCGCCGAGATCCACCGCGCCAACATGACCAAGCTCGGCCCGGACGGCCGGGTCGCCCGCCGCGCCGACGGCAAGGTGCTCAAGGGGGAGCACTACGTGGCGCCCGACGTGTCGGCCGTGCTGCGCCGGCAGGGCTGGGCCCCCGACGGCGCCTGACGCGGGCTGCGTACTCCGATCCGGCGGGCCACCGCGGGGAAGACCGGGCGCACCGCACGGCGAGCACCAGCGCGAGCCCGGACAGCGTGGCCGCGTCCTTGAACGCCCTGCGGGTCGAGGCGTCCAGGTACGGGAAGGCGAACTGGGGCACCTGCGGGACGAGCGCGACCCAGAACCACGGCGAACGCGTCACCGAGTCCGCCTCCAGCGCCCCGGCGACCAGCAGCGGCACCACGACGACCAGGTAGTGGTCGTAGGACGGCCGGGACACCAGGTAGGAGGCCAGCATCAGCAGCGCGGCCGTGTCCGCGAGCCGCGCCGGACCGGGATCGGCACGCCGCCAGCGCAGCCGGGCGCAGAGCACACCGGCCGCCGCAGCGGCCAGGGCCAGCACCTCGGCCGGACCGGGCGGCAGCCCCAGCCGGGGCAGCACCGCCGGCAGGGAGGAGTCGAACGGCCGCATCAGACCGTCCCCGCCCTTGAGCAGGAAGGGCAGCGTGCGGGTGAAGAAGCCGCCCGGGTCCGGCATGATCAGGGCCGCGCCCGACGACAGGGCCAGGGGCACCGCCACCATCCAGGCCAGCGCCCGCCACCGCCGGGCCAGCACCAGCAGGACGACCACGGGCAGCAGCAGCGGCTTCACCGCCACCGAGAGGCCCAGGACCACCCCGGCCAGGTCCCAGCGGCCCCGGTCGGCCAGCAACAGCGCCAGCGGCAACGCCAGGGCGCTGACCGCCGTCCAGTTCCCCAGGTTCACCAGGTGGCCGACCGGCGCCCAGCACAGCACCAGCCCCAGCAGCCCCAGCACCGCGAACCGGCTGCACGCCGGCACCCGGAACAGGCGTACCGCACACCACCAGCCGCCCGCGATCAGCGCCACGCAGACCAGCGGCGCGGCGACGCGCACCACGGCCGCCGGCAGCGCGGCCTGCCCGGCGGCGAACAGCACGGCACTCGGCAGGTACAGGAAGCGCCGGTCGGCGTACGGAGCGCCGCCGCCCAGCCAGATCTGCCCGGCATGGACGACGAAGGCGTTGTCCATGCCTCCCCCGGTGAACACGACGGCCACCCGCGCGGCGCGGGCGCACAGGACGACGGCGAGGAGGGCGACCGGGACGGGACCGGCCGGCCGCAGCAGCCATGCGCGCAGCACCGCGGTCGGGGGCACTTCCGGCGCGGGTGCCCGCAGGGCGTCACGAAGCTCCGTCACGCGTGTCATTTTGGGCCAGTTGCCCCCATGCGGGAGGAAGTGGCCGGTCGTGTCGCCGTCACGAGGGCGCAAAGCTCTCCGGCCGGGCCGTCGCTCCCGTGGATCCGCGCGGTGCACGGCCTTGCCCGGCCTGGAAGTCCGTGACGCCCCGGCCTGGAGGGCGTGACGCTCCGCCGTCCCGGGGCCGTCCGGGAACCACCTACCCTTGATGCATGACCAGCAGCAGCGACCGGAGCCCCGCAGTGGACGTTCAAGGACCCAAGAGCTACGAAATCCGCACCTACGGGTGCCAGATGAACGTCCATGACTCCGAGCGGCTGGCCGGCCTGCTCGAGGACGCCGGTTACGTGCGGGCGCCGGAGGGGGCGGACGGCGACGCGGACGTCGTCGTCTTCAACACCTGCGCCGTCCGGGAGAACGCCGACAACCGGCTGTACGGCAACCTGGGCCACCTGGCGCCGCAGAAGGCGAAGCGGCCCGGGATGCAGATCGCGGTCGGCGGCTGCCTGGCGCAGAAGGACCGGGACACCATCGTGAAGAAGGCGCCCTGGGTGGACGTCGTCTTCGGCACGCACAACATCGGCAAGCTGCCGGTCCTGCTGGAGCGCGCCCGCGTGCAGCAGGAGGCGCAGGTGGAGATCGCCGAGTCCCTGGAGGCGTTCCCCTCCACGCTGCCGACGCGGCGCGAGAGCGCGTATGCGGCCTGGGTCTCGATCTCCGTCGGCTGCAACAACACCTGCACCTTCTGCATCGTCCCCGCGCTGCGCGGCAAGGAGAAGGACCGCCGCCCCGGCGACATCCTCGCCGAGGTGGAGGCCCTGGTCGCCGAGGGCGTCTCCGAGATCACGCTGCTCGGCCAGAACGTCAACGCCTACGGCTCCGACATCGGCGACCGCGAGGCGTTCAGCAAGCTGCTGCGGGCCTGCGGGAACATCGACGGCCTGGAGCGGGTCCGCTTCACCTCGCCGCACCCGCGCGACTTCACCGACGACGTGATCGCCGCGATGGCCGAGACCCCGAACGCCATGCCGCAGCTGCACATGCCGCTGCAGTCCGGCTCCGACACGGTGCTGAAGGCGATGCGCCGCTCCTACCGGCAGGAGCGCTACCTCGGGATCATCGAGAAGGTCCGCGCCGCCATCCCGCACGCCGCGATCACCACCGACATCATCGTGGGCTTCCCCGGCGAGACCGAGGAGGACTTCGAGCAGACGCTGCACGTCGTGCGCGAGGCGCGCTTCGCGCAGGCGTTCACCTTCCAGTACTCCAAGCGTCCCGGCACCCCGGCCGCCGAAATGGAGGACCAGATCCCCAAGGAGGTCGTCCAGGCGCGCTACGAGCGGCTGGTCGCGCTCCAGGAGGAGATCTCCTGGGAGGAGAACAAGAAGCAGGTCGGCCGCACGCTGGAGCTCATGGTCGCCGAGGGCGAGGGCCGCAAGGACGGCGCCACCCACCGCCTCTCCGGCCGCGCCCCTGACAACCGCCTGGTCCACTTCACCAAGCCCGAGCAGGACGTGCGCCCCGGCGACGTGGTCACGGTCGAGATCACCTACGCTGCCCCGCACCACCTCCTCGCCGAGGGCCCGGTGCTCGGTGTGCGCCGCACGCGCGCGGGTGACGCGTGGGAGAAGCGCAACGCCGCCGAGGCCGCCCAGCCGGCCGGTGTCATGCTCGGCCTGCCGAAGGTGGGCGTTCCCGAGCCGCTGCCGGTCGCCGCGAACAGCGGCTGCGGCTGCGACTGACCCGTCGAGCGAGCGGCCGCCCGACGGCCGGCCGTCCGGCGGCGTTACCCTGCGGATCATGCTTGTCGCCGCCGCTGTCTGCCCCTGCCCGCCCCTCCTCGTGCCCGAGGTGGCCGCGGGAGCCGCACCCGAGCTGGACTCCGCCCGGGCCGCCTGCGCGGACGCGTTGGGCGTGCTCGCCGCCGCCCGGCCCGACCTGCTGGTGGTCGTCGGACCCGCGGAGGCCTCCGGGCGCGGCGTCTGTCCGGAGGGCACCCGGGGCTCGTTCCGCGGCTTCGGTGTGGACCTGGAGGTACGGCTCGGCCGGGACACGGGTACCGGCGCCGGGCGCGAGCTGCCGCCCTCGCTGGCCGTCGCCGCCTGGCTGCTGGAGCGCATCGGCTGGTCCGACATCCCCGTCGAGGGGCTCGGTGTGGGGGAGTCGCCGGCACCCGAGCGGTGCGCGGCGGCCGGCCGGGACCTCGCCGCGCGGGCCGGCCGTGTGGCGCTGCTGGTGATGGGCGACGCCAGCGCGCGGCGCACGCTCAAGGCGCCGGGATATCTCGACGAACGGGCCGAACCCTTCGACGCGGGCGTCGCCCGGGCACTGGGGGAGGCCGACACACAGGCTCTCCTGGCGCTCGACGTGGAGACGGCGCACGAACTGAAGGCGTCGGGCCGGGCCCCCTGGCAGGTGCTGGCCGGCGCGGCCGAGGGCGCCGGCCTCTCCGGCACGCTGCTCTACGACGACGCGCCGTACGGTGTGGGGTACCTGGTCGCGGCCTGGTCGTGAACGAAAGGCGTCGGACACGGCGGACGGCCGGGACGCATCGCGCCTCCCGGCCGTCCGCCGACGCCCCTCAGGACGTGGGCGGCGGTCCCTCCGGCGGTGTCGGAGCGGAAGCGCCGCCCGGCGCCGTGCCGGTGCCCTGGTCCGGGCTCGTGCCCGCCTCCGGGGCCGTACGGGTCTCCGGGCTCGTCCCGCCCTTGTGGGCGAGCCGGTCCATGGCGTCCTTGGCCTTGCCCGTACCCGCGTGGATCCTGTCGCTGTACTTGCCCTTGGTCTTCTCGTCGACCACCTTCGCGGCCTTGTCGAGGCTCTGCCCGATCGTGCCCCCGTGGCGCTGGGCGAGGTCCGACACCTTCTCCTTCGCCGGGCCGATCCTGGCCTTCATGTTGTCCAGCAGACCCATGGTTCACCTTCCCTGATGGGGCGGATTCCTTTCCCCCGGCGGTCGAGTTCCCCTCCGGCCCTTCGACCACCGAAGGAGTCGCGCAAAAACGCCCATACTCACTCGATACCCTACTCGTCCTACCCCGTCACCCGCCGTCACACGACTCGTGCGAGGCACCTCCTGCGGGGTTTGGGAGACTGGTGCGGTGAGCAGCGCACCCCCCGCCCCCCGCGTCATCGCCGTCGTCGGCCCCACTGCGGCCGGAAAGTCCGATCTGGGCGTCTTTCTGGCCCAGCACCTCGGCGGCGAGGTCGTCAACGCCGACTCCATGCAGCTCTACCGAGGGATGGACATCGGCACCGCGAAGCTGACGCCCGAGGAGCGCGGTGGTATACCGCACCACCTGCTCGACATCTGGGACGTGACGGTCACGGCGTCCGTCGCCGAGTACCAGCGCCTCGCCCGGGAGCGGATCGACGCGCTGCTCGCCGAGGGGCGCTGGCCGGTCCTGGTCGGCGGCTCCGGCCTGTACGTCCGGGGGGCCGTGGACAACCTGGAGTTCCCCGGCACCGATCCCGAGGTGCGCGCCCGGCTGGAGGACGAGCTCACGCTGCGCGGCTCCGGCGCGCTGCACGCCCGCCTCGCCGCCGCCGACCCCGAGGCCGCGCGGGCGATCCTGCCCAGCAACGGCCGCCGGATCGTCCGGGCCCTCGAGGTGATCGAGATCACCGGCCGCCCCTTCACCGCGAACCTCCCGGGCCACGACTCGGTCTACGACACCGTCCAGATCGGCGTCGACGTCACCCGACCCGAACTCGACGAACGCATCGCGCGCCGGGTCGACCGCATGTGGGAGGCGGGGCTCGTGGACGAGGTGCGCGCGCTGGAGGCGCGGGGCCTGCGCGAGGGGCGTACGGCATCGCGCGCGCTCGGCTACCAGCAGGTGCTCGCGGCGCTCGCGGGGGAGTGCACGCTCGACGAGGCGCGCGCGGAGACCATACGCGCCACGAAACGCTTCGCGCGGCGCCAGGACTCGTGGTTCCGCCGGGACCCCCGTGTGCACTGGCTGAGCGGGGCTGCGGCGGATCTCACAGAACTTCCGCATCTCGCCCTGGCGTTGATCGAACGACCGGTTACAGCCTGATCACGTCATGGCATCGGGACGCCCAGGCCGTCATCCAGGCCTCCGGCGCCGTGCCATCATCAAGCTCGGATCGACCGAGTGAAGTCCTAGTTGGGAGGGCGCGTGGCGATGGAGGCCGGCCCTCGCGACACCGCACAAGACACCGACCGCATCACCGTGGAGCGCGGCGGCGCGGAACCGGACGACGGCTCGTTGAGCCCCGACGGGCCCGACGAGACGCAGGGCGGCGTGACCGCGGACGGCCCCGGGCCCGAGGAGCTGTTCGCCGGGCCAGAGGTGGAGGTCGAGCTGCGCCCGCAGCGGCGGCTGCGCATCTGGCAACTGGCCCCGATCGTGGGCCTGGCCGTCGTGGGCTCCCTGATGTTCGCCTTCCCGCTGGCCTTCGACGGCGACAACGGCGCCGTGATCGCCATGCTGGGGCTGCTGATCTGCTCCTGCTCGGCGGGCTGGGGCATGATGGCCGCCCGCCGCGTCGGCCACACCTGGCCGGGCCTGCCGCCGCGCGGTTCCGGGCGGCGCCTGGACTGGCGGGTGATCGGCGCGTACGCCCTCGTCGTCACCGTGGTCGTGGTGCTCGCCGTCTGGCGGGTCGCCCGGCTCCGCTAGGCCGCGCAGGCCCCGGCTTCGCCAGGCCGCGCGCCCGGACCCCGGCTTCACCAGGATCCGGGCACCCGTACCGCGGACCGGCCCTGCGGCCGCTGGACATGATCACCGGGTCGCCGCAGCGACCCCGTACGATCGAGCCATGAGCACGCGCATCCCCTTCCTCAAGGGCCACGGCACGGAGAACGACTTCGTGATCGTCCCGGACCCGGAGAACGCCGTCGAGCTGTCCCCGGCGGCCGTCGCCGCCCTGTGCGACCGCCGCGCGGGCATCGGCGGGGACGGGGTGCTGCACGTCGTGCGCTCCGCCGCGCACCCCGAGGCCCGCGGCATGGCGGCCGAGGCGGAGTGGTTCATGGACTACCGCAACGCCGACGGCTCCGTCGCGGAGATGTGCGGCAACGGCGTGCGGGTGTTCGCGCGCTACCTCCAGCACGCCGGACACACGACGGAGGGCGACCTCGCGGTCGCCACGCGCGGGGGCGTGAAGACGGTGCACATCGCCAAGGACGGTGACATCACCGTCGGCATGGGCAGGGCGAGGCTCCCCGAGGGGGACGTCACCGTGAGCGTCGGCGGGCGCAGCTGGCCCGCGCGCAACGTGAACATGGGCAACCCGCACGCGGTCGCCTTCGTCGACGACCTCGCCGACGCCGGCGACCTGTTCTCCCCGCCGCCCTTCAGCCCGGCCTCCGCCTACCCGGACGGCGTGAACGTCGAGTTCGTCGTCGACCGCGGTCCCCGCCACGTCGCCCTGCGCGTGCACGAGCGCGGCTCGGGCGAGACCCGCTCGTGCGGCACGGGCGCGTGTGCCGTCGCCGTGGCGGCCGCCCGGCGCGACGGCGCCGACCCGACGGCCACCGGGACCCCGGCGACGTACACGGTGGACCTCCCCGGCGGAACGCTGGTGATCACTGAGCGGCCGGACGGCGAGATCGAGATGACCGGCTCCGCCGTGATCGTCGCCGAGGGCGAGATCGACGCGAAGTGGCTGGAAACAGCGGCCGGCTGATGGTCGGTCGGCTGGGTATCGCAGCCCGGACGGCCCATGGGAAGGTCATATGTATGCCCGGAGGCGGCTACGGGCGGCGAATCCACGGCTGACCTCCTGTCAGGTGACTGAAAGCCGTAAACCTCCTGGCCATCGCTCGAATGGGTGATCCGTTTCACGCTCACCGAGAGACGGCCGGTCGGGCGTGCTGGGCTCGGTAGCATCAATCACCGGCCCGGACGGGGGATCCGTAGCCAACCCCTGTGCCGCGTACGCCCTGGGGCGCCCCGTCCGCCGGTCCACGCAGCCGGAGGTGCCCATGAGTGCGGATGCCACGAATCCTGCGGCCCCGGGCCCGGTGTCTCCCGTGGGGCCACGGCGCAGGGCCCGCCCGCGGATCGACCTGCGCCGCCTCGGCCGTGCCGCACTGCTCGGCCCGGCCGCCCGCGACCGGCTGCCGGACGCGATCGGCCACGTGGCCGAGGCCCATCGCGCGCACTTCCCGGAAGCGGACCTCGAACCGCTGCGCCGCGCCTACGTCCTGGCCGAGTCCTCGCACCGCGGCCAGATGCGCAAGAGCGGCGAGCCCTACATCACGCATCCGCTCGCCGTGACCCTCATCCTCGCCGAACTCGGCGCCGAGACGACGACGTTGACCGCGTCCTTGCTGCACGACACCGTCGAGGACACGGACGTGACGCTGGACCAGGTCCGCGAGCAGTTCGGCGAGGAGGTCCGCTACCTCGTCGACGGCGTCACCAAGCTGGAGAAGGTCGACTACGGCGCGGCCGCCGAGCCCGAGACCTTCCGCAAGATGCTCGTCGCCACCGGCAGCGACGTCCGCGTGATGTCGATCAAACTCGCCGACCGGCTGCACAACATGCGCACCCTCGGCGTGATGCGCCCGGAGAAGCAGGCCCGTATCGCCAAGGTGACCCGGGACGTCCTCATCCCGCTCGCCGAACGGCTCGGCGTGCAGGCGCTCAAGACCGAGCTGGAGGACCTCGTCTTCGCGATCCTGCACCCCGAGGAGTACGCGCACACGCGGGAGTTGATCGCGGAGAACGCGGGCCGCCCGGGTGACCCGCTCACCGAGGTCGCCGAGCAGGTGCGCGGGGTGCTGCGCGAGGCGGACGTTTCCGCCGAAGTACTCGTCAGACCACGGCACTTCGTCTCCGTGCACCGGGTCTCACGCAAGCGCGGCCGACTGCGCGGCTGCGACTTCGGACGGCTGCTGGTGCTGGTGAACGAGGACGCCGACTGCTACGCCGTCCTCGGTGAGCTGCACACCTGCATGACGCCCGTCGTCTCGGAGTTCAAGGACTTCATCGCCGTACCCAAGTTCAACCTGTACCAGTCGCTGCACACCGCCGTGGCCCGCGAGGACGGACAGGTCGTCGAAGTCCTCATCCGCACCCACCAGATGCACAAGGCCGCCGAGGCCGGGGTCGTCGCACTCGGCAACCCCTACGCCCCTCCCGCGGAGGAGCACTCCGCGAGCGACGGCGAGCGCGCCGACCCCACCCGCCCCGGCTGGCTCTCCCGCCTCCTCGAATGGCAGCGGGCCGCGCCGGACCCCGACACCTTCTGGTCCACCCTGCGCGAAGACCTCGCCCAGGACCGCGAGATCACCGTCTTCCGGCCCGACGGGGGCACCCTGGGCCTGCCCGAGGGCGCCACATGCGTGGACGCCGCGTACGCCCAGTACGGCGAGGACGCGCACGCGTGCATCGGCGCCCGCGTCAACGGCCGCCTGGCGACGCTGAGCACCGTCCTGAAGGACGGCGACACCGTCCAGCTCCTGATGGGCCAGGACCCGGCCTCCGAGCCGTCCGAGGAATGGCTGGACCACGCCCACACCCCGGCCGCCCGCATCGCCATCCAACGCCGTCTGGCCACCCGTCAGCCCGCCGCGGACCGGGCTCAGGACGCCGCCGGGGACGCCGCACCGGCCGCGGGCGGCCCCGTGCGCGCCGGCTCCGCCGCGGCTGAGCGGGCCGGTCCGGATTCCGGCATGCCGCCGGTTCCGGTGCCCGCCGGAGCGGTCCCGTCGGCCGGGCCCGACGTGCCGGCCGCCTTCGGGCCGGACACGGCGAGCGTCGTGGTCGTCGGCCGGCCCGACGCGGCCGCACGGCTCGCGGGCTGCTGCACGCCCGTGCCGCCCGACGAGATCACCGGCTTCGCCGTGCGCGGGGGAATGGTGACCGTGCACCGCGTGGAGTGCGCCGCGGTCGCGCGGATGAGGAACGCGGGGCGCGCGGAGTTCGGCGTGCGCTGGGGAGAGACCGCCGCGTGCCGTGTCACGCTGCTCGCGGAATCGTTCGGCCGCCCCCACCTGCTGGCCGATCTCACCGAGGCCATCGCCCTCGAGGGCGTCGAGATCGTCTCCGCGACCGTGGCCCCGCCGGCCCAGCAGCGCGTCCGCCACACGTACACCCTCCAACTCCCCGACGCGGCCGGGCTCCCGGCCCTGATGCGCGCGATGCGCAACGTCCCGGGCGTCTACGACGTGAGCCGCACCCAGCCTCAGCCACCAGGGGTGTGAGCGGTAGGCTCCCGCGCCTTCGCGGCCCTCGGCGTGCTCCCGTGGGGCTCTTTCGGGTGGGTTGGACGCGCGTCGGCGCTGTGGGGCGGGTGGCCGCTGGTAGCGGTGGTCCATGCCGCTCAGCCTTGGATCACGTGTCCCGCGTCGCCTGAAGGCGACACTCCTCGCGTCCGCCGTCTCCGTCTGTCTCGTCGCCGCGAGCGCTCCGGCCGAGCCGCTGGGCGTGGGTGACCGGCTCTTCCCGTACCTGGGCAACCCCGGGTACGACGTGTCGTCGTACGACCTGTCGTTCACCTATGGCGGTGACAACGGCAAACCGCTCCAGGCCGTCACCACGATCGACGCGTGGGCCACCGAGAACCTGGAGCGCGTGAACCTCGACTTCGCGCACGGCACGGTCGACGCCGTCGAGGTCGACGGCCTGCCCGCCGAGTTCACCACCGCGGGCGAGGATCTCGTGGTCACCCCGAAGTTCCCGCTGCCGCAAGGCAGTTGGATGCGCATCACCGTGCACCACACCAGCGACCCCGTGCCCGAGAAGGGCCGCGACGGCGGCTGGGTGCGTACCGCGGACGGTCTCGCCATGGCCAACCAGGCCGACGCCGCCCACCTGGTGTTCCCGTGCAACGACCATCCCTCCGACAAGGCGATGTTCACCTTCCACGTCACAGCGCCCGACGGGTACACGGCCGTCGCCAACGGCCTTCCGGCCGGCGTCACCCGGACCGGCGGGGCGACGACCTGGACGTACCGCACCCGGCACCCCATGGCCACCGAGCTGGCTCAGGTGTCCATCGGCCGCTCCACCGTGGTGCACCGCACCGGCCCGCACGGCCTCCCCCTGCGCGACGTCGTCCCCGCCGAGGACCGCGAGGCGCTCGAACCGTGGCTGGCCAGGACCCCCGACCAGATCGCCTGGATGGAGAGCAAGGTCGGGACGTACCCCTTCGAGACGTACGGCGTGCTCATGGCTTCCGTCGCCACCGGCTTCGAACTCGAGACGCAGACCCTGTCCCTCTTCGAGAAGAAGCTGTTCACCGAACCCGCCCTCCCTCGGTGGTATGTCGAGTCGGTCATGGTGCACGAGCTGTCCCACCAGTGGTTCGGCGACAGTGTCAGCCCCCGCACCTGGTCCGACCTGTGGCTCAACGAGGGCCACGCCACCTGGTACGAGGCCCTGTACGCCGACGAGAAGGGGCAGAGGCCGCTGGAGACCCGTATGAAGGCCGCCTACGGCGCCTCGGACCGCTGGCGCGAGGCCGGCGGACCGCCCGCGCTGCCCAAGCCGCCGAAGCCCGGCCAGAAGATCGGGGTCTTCCGCGCGAACGTCTACGACGGCGCCGCGCTCGTCCTGTACGCGCTGCGCCAGGAGATCGGCAAGCCGGACTTCGAGCGCCTGGAGCGCGCCTGGGTGCTGGCCCACCGGGACGGCACGGCCACCACGGCCGACTTCGAGCGCCTGGCCTCGGGCATCGCCGGACGTGACCTGAGCGGCTTCTTCCAGGCCTGGCTGTACGGCGAGAAGACCCCGCCGATGCCCGGCCACCCCGACTGGAAGCCCGCCCCGCCGCCTCGGACGGCGAAGAAGTGAGGGGACGTGAACGGAGGTGAATGGACGTGGCGGGACGCGAATGGTGATGGCACCCGGAGGAATAACGCAGTGACGAGACGGGCCGTACCGTGCGACCATCTTCAGACCGGCGCCGCACGGGGCCACGGGAATCTCCCGGGGCGCTCGTACGTTCTGACCGGTGAAGGACTCTCCCACCACGTAAGGACCAAATGACCTCCTCTTCTTCCTCTTCCCAGTCGTTCGAGGCGTCCCAGGACGGCAAGCGCCTCGCGCACTCCTACCCCGAAGGTCTCCGGGCCGATGCCCTGATGGAAGAGGACGTCACCTGGAGCCACGAGTTCGACGGAGAGCGGGACGGCGATCAGTTCGACCGTTCCGAGCGGGCGGCGCTGCGCCGTGTCGCGGGCCTGTCCACCGAGCTCGAGGACGTCACCGAGGTCGAGTACCGCCAGCTCCGCCTGGAGCGGGTCGTGCTCGTCGGCGTATGGACCTCCGGGACCGCGCGGGACGCGGAGAACTCCCTGGCCGAGCTGGCCGCCCTCGCGGAGACCGCGGGCGCGGTCGTGCTCGACGGCGTCATGCAGCGCCGTGACAAGCCCGACGCGGCCACCTACATCGGTTCCGGCAAGGCGAACGAGCTGCGGGACATCGTCGTGGAGACCGGCGCGGACACCGTCATCTGCGACGGTGAGCTCAGCCCTGGCCAGCTGATCCACCTCGAGGACGTCGTCAAGGTCAAGGTCATCGACCGTACGGCCCTGATCCTGGACATCTTCGCCCAGCACGCCAAGTCCCGAGAGGGCAAGGCGCAGGTCGCGCTCGCCCAGATGCAGTACATGCTGCCGAGGCTGCGCGGCTGGGGTCAGTCGCTGTCCCGGCAGATGGGCGGCGGCAGCGGCGGCGGCCTCGCCACGCGCGGTCCCGGTGAGACCAAGATCGAGACGGACCGTCGGCGGATCCGCGAGAAGATGGCGAAGATGCGCCGGGAGATCGCGGAGATGAAGACCGGCCGCGAGATCAAGCGCCAGGAGCGGCGCCGCAACAAGGTGCCCTCCGTCGCCATCGCCGGCTACACCAACGCCGGCAAGTCCTCCCTGCTCAACCGGCTCACCGGCGCGGGTGTCCTGGTCGAGAACGCCCTGTTCGCGACCCTGGACCCGACCGTGCGGCGGGCCGAGACCCCGAGCGGGCGGCTCTACACGCTGGCGGACACCGTCGGCTTCGTCCGGCACCTGCCGCACCACCTGGTCGAGGCCTTCCGCTCCACCATGGAGGAGGTCGGCGACTCCGACCTCATCCTGCACGTGGTGGACGGCTCCCACCCCGACCCGGAGGAGCAGCTGGCCGCGGTGCGCGAGGTGATCAGGGACGTCGGCGCCACCGACGTACCCGAGATCGTCGTGGTCAACAAGGCGGACGCGGCGGACCCGCTGGTGCTCCAGCGGCTGCTGCGGATCGAGAAGCGCTCGATCGTCGTCTCGGCCCGCACCGGGCAGGGCATCACCGAGCTGCTCGCGCTGATCGACAGCGAGCTGCCCCGGCCGTCCGTCGAGATCGAGGCGCTGGTGCCGTACACCCACGGCAAGCTGATCGCCCGTGCCCACACCGAGGGCGAGGTGATCTCCGAGGAGCACACCGCGGAGGGCACCCTGCTCAAGGCCCGGGTGCACGAGGAGCTCGCGGCGGAACTGGCGCCGTACGCGCCCGCGCCCGCGCTCTGACCCACAACCGCACGGCCCGAGGGCCCGCCCCCTGTCGAAGGGGGCGGGCCCTCGGCTTCGTCACCGGGTCACCGGGTCACCGGCCGCCGTAGGTCCTGCTCATGTTCTGGTACAGCGCCTCCGCGCCCTGCCCCAGCTGCGGACCCGCCAGCCAGGTGTGGTCCGCCGGGCCGATGGAGGTGTTGGACACCAGCTTCGTCCTGCCGTCCACCACACGGAACCAGCCACCGCCGGAGGAGCCGCCGGTCATGGTGCAGCCGATGCGGTACATCGTCGGGAGCGACGGGCTGAGCGACAGCCGGCCCGGCCGGTCGACGCAGCGGAACATGTTCAGACCGCTGTACGGAGGCGCGGCCGGGTAGCCCCAGGCGCCCATCGTGGCGACCTGCGCCGTCGGCGGCGCGGAGAAGTCCACGTCCAGCGCCGCCCCGACGGTCTCCTCCAGCGAGCGGGAACCGGACTCCGGCTTCACGTGCAGCACGGCGTAGTCGTACGCGGCGCCCGCGCCGCCCGTCTCCGCACCGCCCTGGATCCACTGGTTGGAGGTGGACGCCCAGTCCGCCCACCAGGCGCCGTACGGGGCGACCTCGGAGGCCTTCGCGTTGCTCAGCTGCGCCGCGGACTTGCCGAGGTCGTTGTAGGCCGGGACGAAAGCGATGTTGCGGTACCAGCCGCCGTCCCGGCCGGCGTGCACGCAGTGGCCGGCGGTCCACACCAGGTTGGACTTGCCCGGGTGGTTGACGTCCTTGACGACCGTGCCCGAGCAGACCATCGAGCCCTGGGGCGAGTCGAAGAAGACCTTGCCGACCGGGGCGGCGTTCTCGTGGTACGGCGTCTTCTCCGCCTGCGCCCGGACCGGCCGCGGCGCCGGGTCGCTGACGCCCTGGTCGGCGGCGGCGTCCTGGGTGGAGACCGTCTTGTCGGCCTCTTGGGCGGACTTCATCCGCTCGGGCTGCCACAGGCCCTCGATCACCGGGTTGACGAAGTCCTTGGCCTCACTGAGCCACTTGTCCTTGTCCCAGTCCTTCCAGCCGCCGCGCTGCCACTTGTCGACATCGAACCCGTGCTCCTTGAGCTTGTCCGCGATGTCGGCCGGAATCCTGACCTTGCCGTCGTCGCTGCCGCTGTCCGCGGACTGCGAGGCGGCGGCGTCCGGCGTGCCGGCGGCGTCGGCCTTGCCCGAGCCGTCGCAGGCGGTGGCGGTGAGCGCCAGGGCCGCGACGAGTCCGGTGGCGGCCAGGACGGTGCGCCGGCGCGCGCGCCGGGGCGTGGCGGAACCAGGTATGAACTGCATGGTGCGATGAACCCCCGTTGATTGGTGTGAAATGCCGTGCGCCCGGCCCGAGCGCCGAGCGCCCTTGGCGTCATGCGCTTGTCATCCGGGCGTTTCCGTGCGGAGCCGTCCGGAGCGGCACCCCACTATGCCCGGGGAATCGAGTGCGAACGGAGGCGGGACGGTGAAGGTTTCCGTGAGACACCCCGCCGCCTTCGGCCTGCCTACTGTCCTGCGAACTTGCCGCTGACCGCGTCGTACACGTCCTTGGCCGCCGGGCCCAGCCGCGGACCCGCCAGCCAGCCGGCCGTGACCGGACCGATCGAGGTGTTGGAGACGAGAGCGGGCTTGCCGTCCGAGCCGGTCGCGACCCAGCCACCGCCGGAGGAGCCGCCGGTCATGGTGCAGCCGATGCGGTACATCGTCGGGTCCGAGGCGTTCAGCGACAGCCGGCCCGGCTTGTCCTGGCACTGGTACAGCCGCTGCCCGTCGTACGGCGGCCCGGCCGGGTAGCCGGTCGCGGTCAGGCTCCGCACCTGTTTCACGGCCGGGGCGGCGAAGTCCACGGGCAGCGCCGCGCCGACGGTCTCCTCCAGCGACTTGCCGGAGTCGCCCTGCTCGGGCGTCACATGGATGACGGCGAAGTCGTAGGCGGCACCCTGCCCGCCGGTCGGACCGCCCTGCTCGATCCACTGCTCCGAGGTCTGCGCCCAGTCCCCCCACCACACGCCGAACGGTGCGACCTCGTCCTTGCCGGCGTTCTGCAGTTCGGCGGTGCTGCGGCCCGCGTCGTTGTACGACGGCACGAAGGCGATGTTGCGGTACCAGCCGCCCTTCTTACCGGCGTGCACGCAGTGGCCGGCCGTCCACACGAGGTTGGACTTGCCCGGGTGGGCCGGGTCCTGAACGACCGTCGCCGAGCAGACCATCGTGCCCTCGGGGGAGTCGAAGAACACCTTCCCCGCCGTCGCCGCGTTCGCGTGGTACGCCGGCGGGACCGCACGCGCCCTCACCTGGGCCGGGGTCGGGTCGGTGACACCCTGGTCGCCGGAGAGGTCGTTGTCGTCGACGCCCTTGTCCGGGTCCTTGGCGCGGCGCATCCGGTCGGGATCCCACAGGTCCTTGATGATCGGGTTGACGAAGTCCTTCGCCTCGCGGAGCCAGTCGTCCTGGTTCCAGTCCTTCCAGGCGCCGTTCTTCCACTTGTCGATGTCGATCCCGTGTTCCTTGAGCTTCTTCCTCAGGTCGTCCGGGATCTTGATCTTTCCGTCGGCGGTTGCGCCCGTGTCGTCGGCGGTCGCGACGGCGGTGGGCCGGTCGTCGGCCTTGCTGTCGCCCGAGTCGCAGCCGGTGGCGAAGAGCGCGAGCACCGAGGCCAGGGCCACGGAGGTCAGCACGGGTGAGGTTGTGCGGCGGGCGCCCCCTCCTCGACGAGCGTTGAAGAACGGGCGTATGGGTCGCATGCTCTTACTCCCCCTGCTGTGAACGGACTTGCTCCTTGCCATCACGCTCTCACCTTGAAATCAGGCCCAGTTCGTCCTGGTCTCACGGTGTGCGCGAACGGCACCACACACTATGCGGTCGGCGTGGGGGACCGTTGACGGAACGGCAACGGTTTCGCTACGGGCAGCGGTTTCGCCACAGGCTGTCTGGTCTGGCAGTTCGTCCGATTCCGGGCCCTCAGCGCAGCCGTGGGGCGTGCGCCACGGCACCGTCGTCACCGCAGAGGCGGGTCAGCGTCTCGACCGCGTCCCGCAGGGCCGCGCAGCGCGGGAAGCCCCCGCAGGTCCGCCGCTCCCAGCCCGGACCGGCGGGCAGGACGGCAGGCCGCCTGCGCGCACCAGGCGCCCCCCATTCCAGAGCCGCGACGTGCCGCGCCAACGGCACCGACGCGGTGGAGCGGGCCTGCGACCACAGGACCACGGCGGTCGGACCAGTGCGCCGCACACAGGCGATCAGCGCCTCCACCGGCACCGCGGCGCCCAGCATCCGGGTCGGCACCCCGCGCTCGCCCAGCGCCGCGTTCAGCGCCTCCAGGGGGAGGGAGTGCTGCTCACCAGGCGCGCAGGCCAGCACCACCGGCGGAGCGTCCACCCGCGCCGCGGCGTGCGGCAGCAGCAGCGGCGTGCTGCGCAGTGTGCTCGACACCTGCCAGGACAGCAGGTGCTCCACCTCCACGTACCGGTCGCCGGACGACTCCCACTTGCGGCCCACCGCGCGCAGGGTCGGCACCATCACCTCCTCCCACGCCACCGTCAGCCCGTACCGCCCGACCGCCTCCAGCAGCCGGCTCTCCAGCTCCGGCGAGTCCAGGCGCACCGCGGCACGGGCCAGGCCCCGGCACTCCTGCCGCACGTCGCCCAGCGGCAGCCCGCCGCCGGCGCCCCCGCGGCGGGGAGGCCCCTCCGCCCCGGACGACGGCGCGGACCGGGCGGAGGCCACGGCGGCGGCCGGTTCGGCTTGCCCGGCCGGGCCGCGCCCGAGGCGGGTCACCCGGGCGGCCTCGGCGGGTGGCGCACCCGCCGCCGTCAGCCGGCACATCTCCTCCACCATCGCGACGTCCTGCGGGCTCCAGCGGCGGTGCCGTCCCCGCGCCCGCACGGCGGGCCCCAGACCGTAGCGGCGGTCCCAGGAGCGCAGGGTGGTCGGGGAGACGCCCAGGCGGCGGGCCAGAGCCCCCGTGGTCAACCCCGCCACGGGCGGTGTTTCGTCGCTCATGTCCCCGCACCTCGCTCGGCCGGCTTCCCCTGCGATCCCCATTGTCCGATGCGAGACCGATGCGAGTTGTCACCCGCTGCATGGTGATTTGCCTGCCGGCGTCTGATGTTTTGCCACCCGCCTCCTGGCGTTCTGCCTCCCGCTCCCTGCCGTCGCACGCCGCCTTGTGCGGCCGCGGGCCGTGAGTGATCTCGCCAGGTCCGGCCGAGGACGCCGACGAGCAACGCGCCACGGCCACAAGGATCTTGAGCGCAACCGTAACCGTGCGGACCGTCCGGGGTTGTAGCGGTGAGGGTCCTGATGTCTGCGTCCGGGACCCCGTGCCGCGGGCGGCGACTCGCCCCGGCGGCGTGAGGCCGGCGCCTTGCGTCAGCGGCAGGCCGACGCTCTGGGACAGCGGGAGGACAAGGACCGTGACCGTGACGGAGTCTGCGCCCGGAGGCTGCGCGTCGGCGGGGGCGCGCGCCTCGTTCGAGGGGATGCTGCGGCGGCAGTCGGCGCGCGAGTCGGCGGCACGCACCTATGCGCGTGCCCTGCCGATCGTGCCCGTCCGGGCCCGCGGGCTCACCATCGAGGGCGCCGATGGCCGCCGCTACCTGGACTGTCTCTCGGGCGCGGGCACCCTCGCCCTCGGCCACAACCACCCCGTCGTCCTCGAAGCCATCCGTGAGGTCCTCGACTCGGGCGCGCCCCTGCACGCCCTCGATCTCGCCACACCCGTCAAGGACGCCTTCGTCACCGAGCTGTTCCACACTCTGCCGCCCGGACTCGCCGACCGCGCGCGTGTGCAGTTCTGCGGCCCGGCCGGCACGGACGCGGTCGAGGCCGCCTTCAAACTTGTCCGGGCCGCCACCGGCCGCACCGGAATACTGGCCTTCTCCGGCGCTTACCACGGGATGACCGAAGGAGCGCTCGCCGCCTCGGGCCATGCCACCGACGTACGGGTCGCGCGCCTGCCCTACCCGCAGGACTACCGCTGCCCCTTCGGCGTCGGCGGCGCGCGCGGGGCCGAACTCTCCATCCGCTGGACCGAGTCCGTCCTGGACGATCCGAAGTCGGGCGTACCGCTGCCCGCCGGGATGATCCTCGAACCCGTCCAGGGCGAGGGCGGGGTACTTCCCGCCCCGGACGACTGGATGCGGCGCATGCGCAGCATCACCGAGGACCGGTCCGTCCCACTGATCGCCGACGAGATCCAGACGGGGGTGGGCCGCACGGGTGCCTTCTGGGCGGTGGAGCACAGCGGTGTGACGCCGGACGTGATGGTGCTGTCCAAGGCCATCGGCGGCAGCCTTCCGCTGGCGGTCGTGGTCTACCGCGACGACCTCGACGTGTGGGAACCCGGAGCCCACGCGGGAACGTTCCGCGGCAACCAGCTCGCCATGGCCGCGGGCACGGCCACCCTGGCCCACGTCCGGGAGAACCGCCTCGCCGAACGCGCGGCATCCCTCGGCTTCCACATGCTGACCCAACTCCGCGACCTGGCCGGTCACTTCCCCTGCCTCGGCGAGGTACGGGGACGCGGGCTGATGATCGGCCTCGAACTGGTGAACCCGGAAGGGGAACCCGAGAGGGACAGCGGGGCCGACGTCGGCTCGGACCTGATCTGCCCCAAGGGCGCCGGTGCCGATGCCGGGGGCGGCGTCGGCGGGGGTGGCGGTGTCGGCGGGGGTGGCGGTGTCGATCACAACCCGGGTGCCGGGCCGACGTTGCCCCGCGTCCGGGAGCCCCGTCCCGCCGCACCCGAACTCGCCGCCGCCGTCCAACGGGAGTGCCTGCGGCGGGGCTTGATCGTCGAACTCGGCGGCCGCCACGCGAGCGTCGTACGGCTCCTTCCCCCGCTGACGATCACCGACGAGCAGGCCGCCGCGGTCCTCGGCCGCCTGGCCGACGCGGTCGAGGCGGCGACCCGGAGCCACACCGGCCGAGACGGTCAGGAGCGCGGGACCTCTTGGAGACCGCCGCGACCCGCCGGCCGTTCGGAAGGCACGGGGTAGCGCCCCGCGGCCGCGTTGGTCGGCGGGCGCCCCGGGGCGAGCGGGTCCGAGCCGACACCGGCCCCGCTCGGCCGACCCGGACCGCGCTACCGGTGCCGGAGCCGGACGGTTGAGCCGATCGGCTCGTCCGGCCCCCGCCCCGCCGAACTCTGAACCCAGGGGCGCGGACGGACCGCCAAAGGCGACCGTCCCGTCCCCTCCCAGCCGCCCCGCCGGCACTTCCGAAACACCCAGATCCTCACCCCCTCCGAGCCAGCCCTTACCGACTGGTCCGGTGTCGCACCACCGTCGCACCCACCCCCGCGCGGCCGGCCCGCCATCTGCTGGACGCGTCGACCCGAACGTCACTCCGAGGAGCCGTCTTGAACCTCACCTCCACCTCCCACGGCCGCTCCCACACCCACGACCCGGCCGAGAAGGTTCCCCGTCAGCCGAGAAGGACATCGGCCGCCCTGCGGCCCGACGGGACGGCCACCGACCTCCTCGAACACCCCGACCCGCACGCCGCCGCCCAGGCCGCGGCCGTGGAGAACCTTCTGCGCTGCTGGGTGCGCGAGACCGACACGGCGGCTCCTTGCTACGGAACCCTCCGCATCCCCCTCCGGGCCAGCGGGACGGCCCTGCTCGTCCCGGTTCATCACTGGTCCCCGACGGGCTGGCACCGCTTCGGCCTTCCTTACCTGGCCGACGCTCCGGAGGACGCCCCGCCGGCCGACGCCGTCACGGTCGCCACCCTGCTGGTGCGGGAGGCACGCACCAGGAACCGCGCACCCAGGGCCTCGCAGGCGCCCACAGCCACCGCCCCGTCACCGAACCGGACATCGGCCGAGCCCTCCGACACCGCCGCCCTCGACCTCGTCGCCCGTGTCGCCGACTCCGTTCGTGGCACCACCCTCTTCCTGCGCGACCGCCGGCACCGTCCCACCGACGGAACCGACCGCTTCCTCTCCGCCGAGCAGGCCCTCCTGCTCGGACACCCGCTGCACCCGACCCCCAAGAGCCGCGAGGGTCTTTCGGAAGCCGAAGTCCGCCACTACTCGCCCGAATTGCGAGGCTCCTTCCCGTTGCATTGGATGGCGGTCGCCCGCTCCGTACTCGCCACCGACTCGGCCTGGACCGAATGCGGCCGGACCGTACCCGCAAATCTGCTCACCGCCCGGCTCGCCGGAGCGGGGCTGCCCCTGCCCGACGGATACGCCGCCCTGCCACTGCACCCGTGGCAGTTGCGCGAGGTGCGCCACCGCGCGGGCACGGCGGCCCTGATCGACGCGGGACTGTTGCGCGACCTGGGTTCCTACGGGCCGTACTGGTACCCCACCTCCTCCGTACGCACCGTGCTCCGCACCGGTGCGGCCGCCATGCTCAAGCTGTCACTGGGCCTGTACATCACCAACTCCCGTCGTGAGAACCTCCGCAAGGAACTGCACCGGGGTGTAGAGGTCCACCGGCTGCTGCGCAGCGGGCTCTCCCAGCAGTGGCGCGCGGCGCACCCCGGCTTCGACATCGTCCGCGACCCGGCCTGGCTGGCCGTGGACGATCAGGACGGGTCACCCGTGCCGGGCCTGGACGTGATGATCCGGCACAACCCGTTCAACCCGTCGGACGACGTCTCCTGCGTCGCCGGACTCGTGGCCCCCCGGCCCTACCCCCGGGCCGGCGCCCCCCTCACTCTCCGGTCCCGCCTGGCCGAGGTCGTCACCAGCCTCGCCGTCCGCACCGGCCGCCCGTCGAGAGCCGTGGCCACCGAGTGGTTCCTGCGCTACCTCGAGCAGGTGGTCCGCCCCGTGCTGTGGCTGGACGGCGAGGCCGGAGTCGCCCTGGAGGCCCACCAGCAGAACACGCTGCTCCTGCTGGACGACGAAGGCTGGCCCGCGGGCGGTCGCTACCGCGACAACCAGGGCTACTACTTCCGCGTCTCCCGGCACGCGGAACTCGACGCCCGACTGCCCGGCATCGGCGAGCACAGCGACACCTTCGTCTCCGACGACGTCACCGACGAACGCTTCGCCTACTACCTCGCTGTCAACAACGTGTTCGGTCTCATTGGCGCCTTCGGCTCCCAACAGCTCGCCGACGAGCGGCTGTTGCTGGCCGCCTTCCGCCGCTTCCTCACTGACGCGGCCTGCGGCCCCGCCCGTACGCGCTCCACCCTCCCCTCCCGCCTGCTCGACTCCCCGGTCCTGCGCTGCAAGGCCAACCTGCTGACCCGGCTGTACGGCCTCGACGAACTCGTCGGCCCGGTCGACACCCAGTCCGTCTACGTCACCATTGCCAACCCCCTGTACCTCTGACCCGCACCCAGACGCCCGTCTTCCGTAACCCCCGTCTTCCGCAAACCCGTCTTCCGAGAGGAGCGCGCCATGCCTCCCACCGATGCCGGCGCCGACACCGGTCAAGCGCCGGCAACCGCTCCGCACCGCCGTCCGACCGAGGCGGGTGCCGACGGCGAGGACACGCTCGACCTGCGTCTGCCGGACGACTTCGTCGCGCTCTTCCGGGAGGCGACCGGGAAGGACGCCCCGACCACGGCCGACCTGCTCGACGGGGTGGGTGACTGGGGCCCCACCCTCACCCCCGCCGGCGCCTTCCAGCTGGTTCCCGTCCGGATGGAGCGGGATCTGCCGCTGATCAGCCGCTGGATGAACGACCCCGCCGTCGCGGAGTTCTGGCAGCTGGCCGGGCCGCGGGGCGTGACCGAGGCCCATCTGCTCGCGCAACTCGACGGCGACGGTCGCAGCGTCCCTTGTATCGGCCTGCTCGAAGGCGCTCCGATGAGCTACTGGGAGATCTACCGGGCCGACCTCGATCCCCTGGCCCGGCACTACCCGGCACGGCCGCACGACACCGGTATCCATCTCCTCATCGGCGGCGTCGCCGACCGTGGGCGGGGGCTTGGCGGCACCCTGCTCAGAGCCGTGGCCGACCTGGTGCTCGACCAACGCATCGCCTGTGCCCGCGTCCTTGCGGAACCCGACTTTCGCAACGCACCCTCCCTGGCCGCCTTTCTGAGCGCCGGTTTCCGGTTCGCCGCCGAGATCGACCTGCCCGCCAAGCGGGCTGCCCTCATGATCCGCGACCGGTCCCTGCGTGATCTGCTGTGACAGTGCGCCACAGTGTCATCACTTCTGGTACACCCCTCGGATCGATCCGGTTCCCACCCCGCCGGATCCCCATGAGAGATACCCGGCCACCGGTCCTCGCCTTGATCGCCCGATTGTCAGTCCCGAGCCGTAGGGTGGTCGCGCTATGACGAAGCCCTCCCTCCCCGAACTCCTGCATGCCGCCGTCACCGCCGTCGGCGGTACGGAGCGTCCCGGCCAGGTGACCATGGCCCAAGCCGTCGCGGACGCGATCGACGACGGCTCGCATCTGCTGGTCCAGGCCGGCACCGGCACCGGAAAGTCCCTCGGCTATCTCGTGCCCGCTCTCGCCCACGGGGAGAGAGTGGTCGTGGCCACCGCCACCCTCGCCCTTCAGCGCCAGCTGGTCGAGCGGGACCTGCCGCGCACGGTCGACGCCCTGCACCCGCTGCTGCGCCGCCGCCCGGAGTTCGCCATGCTCAAGGGCCGGTCGAACTATCTGTGCCTGCACCGCATGCACGAGGGCATGCCGCAGGACGAGGAGGAGGGGCTGTTCGACCAGTTCGAGGCGGCCGCGCCCACCAGCAAGCTGGGTCAGGATCTGCTGCGGCTGCGCGACTGGGCCGACGAGACCGAGTCCGGCGATCGCGACGACCTGGCGCCCGGAGTGTCCGATCGGGCCTGGGCGCAGGTGTCCGTCTCGTCGCGGGAGTGCCTGGGCGCCTCCAAGTGCGCCTACGGCGCCGAATGCTTCGCCGAGATGGCCCGTGAGCACGCCAAACTCGCCGAGGTCGTCGTCACCAACCACGCACTGCTCGCGATCGACGCCATCGAGGGCGCGCCGGTCCTCCCGCAGCACGAGGTGCTCATCGTCGACGAGGCACACGAACTCGTCTCACGGGTCACGGGCGTCGCCACCGGTGAGCTCACCCCCGGCCAGGTCAACCGCGCGGTGCGCCGTGCCGCCAAGCTGGTGAACGAGAAGGCCGCCGATCAGTTGCAGACCGCGGCCGAGGGCTTCGAGCGCCTGATGGAGCTCGCCCTGCCCGGCCGCCTGGAGGAGATCCCCGAGGACCTCGGCTATGTGCTCCTGGCACTGCGGGACGCCGCGCGCAACGTCATCTCCGCGCTCGGCACGACCCGGGACAGGTCGGTCCAGGACGAGGACGCCGTCCGCAAACAGGCACTGGCCTCGGTGGAGAACGTGCACGACGTGGCGGAGCGCATCACCAACGGTTCCGAGTGGGACGTCGTCTGGTACGAGCGCCACGACCGCTTCGGCGCCTCCCTGCGCGTCGCCCCCATGTCCGTCTCGGGCCTGCTGCGGGAGAAGCTCTTCGCGGACCGCTCCGTCGTCCTGACCTCCGCGACCCTCAAACTCGGCGGCGACTTCAACGGCGTCGGCGCCTCCCTCGGTCTCGCGCCGGAGGGCACCGAGGGCGACGACGTTCCGCAGTGGAAGGGCGTCGACGTCGGCTCGCCGTTCGACTACCCCAAGCAGGGCATCCTGTACATCGCCAAGCACCTGTCACGTCCCGCGCGGGACGGCGACCGGGGGGACATGCTGGACGAGCTGACGGAGCTGATCCAGGCGGCGGGCGGACGCACGCTCGGCCTGTTCTCCTCCATGCGCGCGGCCCAGCTGGCCGCGGAGGAGCTGCGCAGCCGTATCCCCGAGTTCCCGATCCTGCTCCAGGGCGAAGAGACGCTGGGCGAACTGATCAAGAACTTCGCGGCGGACCCGAAGACGTGTCTCTTCGGCACGTTGTCGCTCTGGCAGGGCGTGGACGTCCCCGGGCCCAGCTGCCAGCTGGTCGTGATGGACAAGATCCCGTTCCCGCGCCCCGACGACCCGGTGATGAGCGCCCGCCAGAAGGCCGTGGAGGACGCCGGCGGCAACGGCTTCATGGCGGTGGCAGCCACCCACGCGGCGCTCCTCATGGCCCAGGGCGCCGGACGTCTCGTACGGGCCTCGGGGGACCGGGGTGTGGTCGCCGTACTGGATCCGCGTCTGGCGACGGCCCGGTACGGCAGCTATCTGAAGGCGTCGTTGCCCGACTTCTGGAACACCACGGACCGCAACCAGGTGCGCAAGTCACTGGCGGCCATCAACGCGATGGCCGAGCAGGAGGGGAAGTGATCGCCGGTCAGGCCACCCCCGCGATCCGAAAGCGCCGTGAACCGGGCCGTTCAGCACGGGAGCGACGCGCAGCACGGAGCCCCGGAACCGGCGCAGGGGTCCCGGGGCCCGATCAAGGGGCAGGTGGGCGAGCCCACCCGGCGCGGTTCTCACACGCGCCGCAGCACCGCCACCACCTTGCCGAGGATGGTCGCGTCGTCGCCCGGGATCGGCTCGTACGCCGCGTTGTGCGGGAGGAGCCAGACGTGCCCGTCCTCGCGCTTGAAGCGCTTGACGGTGGCCTCGCCGTCGATCATCGCGGCCACGATGTCGCCGTTCTCGGCGACCTGCTGGCGGCGGACGGTGACCCAGTCGCCGTCGCAGATCGCGGCCTCGATCATCGAGTCACCGACGACCTTGAGGACGAACAGCTCTCCGTCACCGACCAGCTGCCGGGGGAGGGGGAAGACGTCCTCGACCGACTCCTCGGCGAGGATGGGGCCACCGGCCGCGATCCGGCCGACCAGAGGGACGTAGGAGGCGGCAGGCTTGCCCACCGTGTCCGTCGGCTGCAACGCGGTGGCCTGGTCCGAGCCGCGGACCTCGTACGCGCGCGGACGGTGCGGATCACGTCGCAGGAAACCCTTGCGCTCGAGCGCCATCAGCTGGTGTGCGACCGAGGAGGTGCTGGAGAGGCCGACCGCCTGCCCGATCTCCCGCATGGACGGCGGGTAGCCGCGCCGCTGCACGGAGTCCCTGATGACCTCGATCACCCGGCGCTGACGGTCGGTGAGGCCCGAGCTGTCGGCCCGGATGCCCGGAGGTCGGCCCGGCAGGGAGCGCTTGTGCCCCTCGGGATTCGTGGCTTCGTTCATCGCATGCACCGGCTCGAGTCGGCCCTGGGAGCGGTCCTGGGCAGTGATGGTGGCACTGTCTGCGGTGGTGGTCACGTCGGCCCCTCTCGATGGTCTCCCTCCGGCACAACGGTAGTTGCTTTCGAAAGGTTGCGCCAAACACACGTTCGAGTGAAAAAACGCCGACAGCCGGACTTGTTTGCGTTTCTGGGTGTATAGGCAATGCGGTGCCCGGCTGGCAAAAGGGTTCATTGTTGTACTCTTCATCGCCGGGATGGCGACCTCGTGGGTTGCCGCCCCAGTCTGCCATCTGGTGTCCCGTCAGCCGGGTGCCGCCTCCCGTCTGCCCGGGAGTGCCACGCGTCCTCCGCGCGGCGCTCACGGTATCTCCGTAAGCTCCCCGGCGGGTGCGGGTTCACCGGTGTGTTGCCCGTGGCGGCTCCGGCGCACGCCGCGCGGCCATATCCGCGCGACACGCGCGCATCGCCTGCCCGTATGGAGTCAATCCCCACATGTAGTGGTTGGATAGCTATAGCGGCCCACAGATTGTGTTCCCCCCGGTCTTCGGGCCGCCGTTCATCGCCTATGCTTGTGGCTGCTTCGCGGGGCCCATGGGTCTGGTGAGGCCATTGAGTCTGCTGTGAGGAGGGTTGGAGTCCATGCACTGCCCCTTCTGCAGGCACCCCGACAGCCGCGTGGTCGACAGCCGTACGACGGACGACGGCACGTCCATCCGCAGGCGCCGCCAGTGCCCTGACTGCTCCCGTCGGTTCACGACAGTGGAGACGTGCTCGCTCATGGTGGTCAAGCGGTCCGGAGTCACCGAGTCCTTCAGCCGGATCAAGGTCATCAACGGCGTGCGCAAGGCATGCCAGGGGCGGCCCGTGACCGAGGACGCGCTGGCCCAGCTGGGCCAGCGGGTCGAGGAGGCGGTGCGCGCCAGCGGGAGCGCCGAGGTGGCCGCTCATGACGTGGGGCTCGCCATACTCGGCCCCCTGAAGGAGCTCGATCTCGTCGCCTATCTGCGGTTCGCGTCCGTCTACCGGGCGTTCGACTCGCTGGAGGACTTCGAGTCCGCCATCGCGGAACTCAGGGAAGGAACGGGACACACCGCCGCGCAGGACGGCGACGGCGCTTGTGAGGAGTGCCAGGAAGACGGCCGCGGGCGCGGCGGGACGGCTGAGGTCCCCCTGCCCGCAGGCACCGCCGACTGAGCAGCGGGCCGGTCCGGACGGCATGTCCGGACCCGGCTCAGCGGCGGTGAGGAAGACCTGTCGCGGGTGGCAGCGAGGGTGCCCGCGGCACCAGACAGAACACCGTGCTCCGGAACACAGGGGCACTTCAGGGCGTTTACGCCCGTACAGGGAGGCGGCATGACAGAGACGGCGAGCGGTCCGGCACGAGGTTCCCGAGCCAAGGGCGCCAAGGCCAGCAAGGGGCTGCGTATCGAGCGCATCCACACCACCCCCGGCGTGCACCCGTACGACGAGGTGGCCTGGGAGCGCCGTGACGTCGTCATGACCAACTGGCGCGACGGCTCGGTGAACTTCGAGCAGCGTGGCGTCGAGTTCCCCGACTTCTGGTCGGTGAACGCGGTCAACATCGTCACCAGCAAGTACTTCCGCGGTGCCGTAGGCACCCCGCAGCGCGAGACCAGCCTCAAGCAGCTGATCGACCGCATCGTGAAGACGTACCGGAAGGCCGGCGAGGACAACAAGTACTTCGCCTCGCCCGCCGACGCCGAGATCTTCGAGCATGAGCTGGCCTACGCCCTCCTGCACCAGATCTTCAGCTTCAACAGCCCCGTCTGGTTCAACGTCGGCACCAAGCAGCCCCAGCAGGTCTCCGCCTGCTTCATCCTGTCCGTCGACGACTCCATGGAGTCGATCCTCGACTGGTACAAGGAAGAGGGCATGATCTTCAAGGGCGGCTCGGGCGCCGGCCTGAACCTCTCCCGCATCCGCTCCTCCAAGGAGCTGCTCTCCTCCGGCGGCAACGCCTCCGGGCCCGTCTCCTTCATGCGCGGTGCCGACGCCTCCGCCGGCACCATCAAGTCCGGCGGCGCCACCCGCCGTGCGGCCAAGATGGTCATCCTCGACGTCGACCACCCCGACATCGAGGACTTCATCCAGACCAAGGTCAAGGAGGAGGAGAAGATCCGCGCCCTGCGCGACGCGGGCTTCGACATGGACCTCGGTGGCGATGACATCACCTCCGTCCAGTACCAGAACGCCAACAACTCGGTCCGTGTGAACGACACGTTCATGAAGGCGGTCGAGCAGGGCGGGACGTTCGGCCTGCGCGCGCGGATGACCGGCGAGGTCATCGAGCAGGTCGACGCCAAGGATCTGTTCCGGAAGATGGCTGAGGCCGCCTGGGCCTGCGCCGACCCGGGCATCCAGTACGACGACACGATCAACCACTGGCACACCTGCCCGGAGTCCGGCCGTATCAACGGCTCGAACCCCTGCAGCGAGTACATGCACCTGGACAACACGTCCTGCAACCTCGCCTCGCTGAACCTGATGAAGTTCCTCAAGGACGACGGCAAGGGCAACCAGTCCTTCCAGGTCGAGCGCTTCGCCCAGGTCGTCGAGCTGGTCATCACGGCGATGGACATCTCCATCTGCTTCGCGGACTTCCCGACCCAGAAGATCGGCGAGAACACGCGCGCGTTCCGCCAGCTCGGCATCGGCTACGCCAACCTCGGCGCGCTGCTGATGGCGACGGGCCACGCCTACGACTCCGACGGCGGTCGTGCCCTCGCCGGTGCCATCACCTCCCTGATGACCGGTACCGCCTACAAGCGCTCGGCCGAGCTCGCCGCGGTCGTCGGCCCGTACGACGGCTACGCCCGCAACGCCCAGCCGCACCTGCGGGTGATGAAGCAGCACGCCGACGCCAACACCACGGCCGTCCGCATGGACGACCTGGACACGCCGGTCTGGGCCGCCGCCACCGAGGCCTGGCAGGACGTGCTGCGGCTCGGCGAGAAGAACGGCTTCCGCAACTCCCAGGCGTCCGTCCTCGCGCCCACCGGCACCATCGGCCTGGCCATGTCCTGCGACACCACGGGCGTCGAGCCCGACCTCGCGCTGGTCAAGTTCAAGAAGCTGGTCGGCGGCGGCTCGATGCAGATCGTCAACGGCACCGTCCCGCAGGCCCTGCGCCGCCTGGGCTACCAGGAGGAGCAGATCGAGGCGGTCGTCGCCCACATCGCCGAGAACGGCAACGTGATCGACGCCCCCGGCCTCAAGCACGAGCACTACGAGGTGTTCGACTGCGCCATGGGCGAGCGCGCCATCTCCCCGATGGGCCACGTCCGCATGATGGCCGCGATCCAGCCTTGGATCTCCGGCGCCATCTCCAAGACGGTCAACATGCCGGAGTCGGCGACCGTCGAAGAGGTCGAGGAGATCTACTTCGAGGCGTGGAAGCTGGGCGTCAAGGCGCTCGCCATCTACCGCGACAACTGCAAGGTCGGCCAGCCGCTCTCCGCCAAGAAGAAGGAGGACGAGAAGGCCGAGATCGCCGAGAAGGCCGAGGGCACGATCCGCAGCGCGGTCGAGAAGGTCGTCGAGTACCGCCCGGTCCGCAAGCGCCTGCCCAAGGGCCGGCCCGGCATCACCACCTCCTTCACGGTCGGCGGCGCCGAGGGCTACATGACCGCCAATTCCTACCCGGACGACGGTCTCGGCGAGGTCTTCCTGAAGATGTCCAAGCAGGGCTCGACTCTCGCGGGAATGATGGACGCCTTCTCGATCGCCGTGTCGGTGGGCCTTCAGTACGGCGTGCCGCTGGAGACGTACGTCTCGAAGTTCACCAACATGCGCTTCGAGCCGGCCGGTATGACCGACGACCCGGACGTGCGGATGGCGCAGTCGATCGTCGACTACATCTTCCGCCGCCTGGCGCTGGACTTCCTGCCCTTCGAGACGCGCTCCGCGCTCGGCATCCACTCCGCCGAGGAGCGTCAGCGCCACCTCGAGACCGGCTCCTACGAGCCGACCGACGACGAGCTCGACGTCGAGGGCCTGGCCCAGTCGGCGCCCCGGCAGACCGACCTGAAGGCGGTCGCCACGCCGAAGGCCGAGGTCGAGGCGGCCAAGCCCGCTCCCAGGCAGGCGCACACCAGCGCCGAGCTGGTGGAGATGCAGCTGGGCATCCAGGCCGACGCCCCGCTGTGCTTCTCCTGCGGTACGAAGATGCAGCGGGCCGGCTCCTGCTACATCTGCGAGGGCTGCGGCTCGACCAGCGGTTGCAGCTGATCTGACGGTAACGCCGTGAAGTAAGGGGCGTCGGCCACGGGCCGCGCCCCTTAGGCGTTGTGGCTACGACGGGTGCGCTCGGCCCATGGCGTGGGTGAAGGTCTCCGGGTCGTCCTCGAAGCCGAGGACGCCGGGGTGGAACTCCCAGGTGCCCGACTCGTTCCGCGCGAACTCCGCGACCGTGGCCGCCGTCGCTCCGAGCACACCGCCGAAGTCGTCCTCGGCGAGGACGGTGTACCCCTCACGGACGCGCATTCCCGGACCGAGTACGCCGGCGAAGGTGCGGTGCGCCGGACGCTGCTGGATGACGACGCCGACCACCACGCGCGCGTACCCGTCGCCGAGCCGGTCGAGTTCGAGCATCATGACCTCGTCCCACCCGAAGCCCTGGCCGTTCCTGCTGTCCCGGTTGAGATAGATGGTTCCGTCGGGGGAACGGCTGTTGAAATGCACCACATAGGCCGGATCACCATGCGGGTCGCCGGCCCTGTAGGCCGCGGCGACCAGATCCAGATCAGTGGGTGGCTGCCCCGCGGGACTGGGATCCCACTTGACCGCGACCTCGACCCTGCCGATCCCCTTGCTGAGTCCGCTCATCTGACTCCCCCTTGCCCGACCTGTGCGCCCCTCTGCCTCAACTTCCGTTCCACGGGCGCTTGTTGTCCATCGTGCCACGCGCGCGGGGGCGCTTGCGCGGGCGCTGTCCCCACAGGAGTGACCAATGCCACGTCGCAGGGCCTTACGATGGCGCGGTGCTGGTCAAGTGGATTCGCTGCACCGTGGTGGACCGCCCGGGCTTCGAGCGGGGGCAGCGGAAGTGGGCGGGGCTTCTGGGGGAGCCGGGGTTTCGGGGGCAGGGGGGCGGGTGGAGCCGGGGACGGCCGGGTGTCGCGCACATCTTCGCCTTCTGGGAGAGCCGTGCCTTCTACGACTCCTTCATGGCCCGCTCCCACGACCGGCTGGCGGCGGCACAGGGCGGCACCTTCAAGGACGCCCAGGTCCGCCTGTTCGACTACCGGTTCGACGTGAAGACGGGCTTCGAACCCCGCTTCGCGGACGCGGACCTGCTGCGGGTCGCCCTCTGCCGGGTCCACGAGGAGCGCACCGAGCACTTCACGCTGATGCAGGAGAAGGTCTGGAACCCGGCGATGGCCGGCTCGCCCGGCATGGTGCGCGGCCTGTTCGGTGAGGCTCCCGGCAACGAGTTCCTCGTGCTGTCCATGTGGCAGTCCGCCGCCGAGCACGGCAAGTACCGCCCGGAGCGCGTGGAGCGCCTGGCGCTGCGCGCCCAGACGGAGGCCGACATGGCGTCGCTCACGGGCGACATCGTGGAACTCGAGAGCACCTGGACGGTTTGACGGTGGACGGTCGCCCACGGGCTTGTGTGGCGCGGGCCGCGCGATTTGTGTGATCTGCGCCGTACCGGGCCCGCTGGAGTCCTCGATCGGCGCCGACCCGATCTACTGTTCTGGCATGGCACGACCACGGCGCATCATCCTTGTCCGGCACGGCGAGTCAACGGGCAACGTCGATGACACCGTGTACGAGCGCGAACCCGACCACGCACTGGCGCTCACCGAGCGGGGCCGGAGACAGGCCGAGGAGACCGGCAAGGAACTGCGGGACCTGTTCGGACGCGAACGCGTGAGCGTCTACGTCTCCCCCTACCGGCGTACCCACGAGACGCTCCACTCCTTCCGGCTGGACCCCGATCTCATACGCGTGCGCGAAGAGCCGCGACTGCGCGAGCAGGACTGGGGGAACTGGCAGGAGTGCGACGACGTGCGCCTCCAGAAGACCTACCGGGACACCTACGGGCACTTCTTCTACCGCTTCGCCCAGGGCGAGTCCGGAGCCGACGTCTACGACCGGGTCGGCGGCTTCCTGGAGAGCCTCTTCCGCAGCTTCGAGGACCCCGGCCACCCGCCCAACGTCCTCCTGGTGACCCACGGCCTGGCCATGCGGCTCTTCTGCATGCGCTGGTTCCACTGGACCGTCGCCGAGTTCGAGAGCCTTTCCAACCCGGGGAACGCCGAGATGCGGATGCTCGTTCTCGGGGACGACGGCAGGTACGCGCTCGATCGTCCGTTCGAGCAGTGGCGTGAGCCGGGATCATACGGGATCACTGGATGGAGCGGCTGAGCGATGACCCCTGACTCCTCTCCGGGCGTGCGCCTGGAGCGCGCCCTGGCCAGCATGCGCGGGCTCGCGGTGGGAGACGCGCTGGGCTCGCAGTTCTTCGCTCCGGTGAACTACCCGCTGCTCAAGCGCCGCGAGTTGCCGTCCGGCCCGTGGCAGTGGACGGACGACACCGAGATGGCCTGCTCCGTCGTCACCGTCCTGGCCGCCCACCACCGTGTCGACCAGGACGCCCTGGCCGAGTCCTTCGCCCGGCGCCACGCACCGGAGCGCGGGTACGGCGCGGGGACGGCCGGTCTGCTGCGGCGGATCGGTGAGGGCGGCGACTGGCGCACGCTGGCGCCCGCGCTGTTCAAGGGGCACGGATCGTGGGGGAGCGGCGCCGCGATGCGCACGGCGCCCCTGGGCGCCTGGTACGCGGACGACCCGGAGCAGGCCACCCACCAGGCCGAGATCTCCGCCTACCCCACCCACCAGCACCGTGAGGCCGTCGTGGGCGCCATGGCCGTGGCCGCGGCCGCCGCGCTGGCCGCCGCACCCGGCGGACCGCCGAGCGCGGAGGCGCTGCTCGGCGGCGTCATCGACCTCGTACCGGCCAGGAGCGCCGTGGGCGCCGGTCTGCGGCGTGCCCGCGACATGCTCGACTACGGCGACGTGGCCACCGTCGCCGCAGTCCTCGGCAGCGGGCGGCGCACGACGGCGCACGACACGGTGCCCTTCGCGCTCTGGTCCGCCGCCAGGTGTCTGGCCGACTTCGAGGACGCGTTCTGGACGACTGCCCGGGCCGGCGGCGACGTGGACACCACCTGCGCCATCGTGGGCGGCGTGCTCGCCTCGGGGAAGACCGGGGCCCCGCCCGCCGAGTGGGTGCGGCGCACGGAGGCGCTGCCCGACTGGGTCCCGATGTCCGTGTGACCTCCACTTCGCGTGCCGTTGTCCGCGCAGGAGGCGAGCGCCTGGCGCGTCCTGGCTTCGCGCTTCGCGCATCGATTCACGAATGCGACCCGAAGCGGACGGAGTGCTTCCGAATGCGACCCCCGACGGGGCGGTCGAGTCGACGATCAGGCTTCTTCTGGACGTCGTAATCCCTGGAATGCAGGTGGGTGAAGCGAGGTCCGACGCGGCGAACAGCCTTGTGCGCGAAGTCGTCCGAGCTGCGATGACGCACCGCACCGGGATGTGCATGAGCGAACGAAGGGGCCGTGATCGCGAAGGGGTGACCGGTCGGTCGATGGTTCCGCCGCCGCCCCCGACCAGCCCCTGGCAATCCGGGTGCGGGACGTCGCGGTTCTCCAGGGAAACCGGGGTGTCGCAGCGGGATCCGGGCAGCGTACGCTGAGGGCGCCATGCCGTACGAACCACCCACTCACACCGTCGAGCGCTCTCTCAGGGCCACGACCGGAGCGAAGGTCATTGCCGGTGTCGACGAGGTGGGGCGCGGCGCTTGGGCCGGCCCCGTCACCGTCTGCGCGGCGGTCACCGGACTGCGCCGGCCGCCCGTCGGGCTCACCGACTCGAAACTGCTGACCGTCAAGCGACGCACCGAACTCGCGGCGGTACTGCAGACGTGGGTGACCGCGTACGCCCTCGGGAGCTCCTCTCCGGAGGAGATCGACAACCTGGGGATGACGGCGGCACTGCGGCTCGCGGCCGTGCGCGCCCTGGAGGGACTGCCCATCCCCCCGGACGCGGTCATCCTCGACGGGAAGCACGACTACCTCGGCGCCCCCTGGAGGGTCCGTACGGTCATCAAGGGCGACCAGTCGTGCGTGGCCGTCGCGGCCGCTTCGGTGATCGCCAAGGTCCACCGCGACAAAATGATGGCCGAACTGGGTATCGAGCATGCAGACTTCGGCTTTGCGGCCAATGCCGGATATCCGTCGCCCGTGCACAAGGCCGCGCTGGAGGAGCGGGGACCCACCCCGTACCACCGGTTGTCGTGGGCGTATCTTGATGCGCTGCCCCGGTGGCGACACCTCAAGAAGGTCCGTGTCTGGGCAGACGGAGGCGTTCCGGAGGTCGAAGGTCAGCTCGGCTTCGACTTCTGATCGTTCCGCTCGGCCCGATGGGCCACCCGCCCACGCGAGCCGCACCAACGTTTGATAAATATCAGCCCATGCCTCTCATTCCCGAGGAGCCTCAGATTCACGAGAGTGCCCAGGGTCCCCGCGCCACGCCGTCCGCCGGCCGCACCGCGCCGACCCCCCGCCCCGTTCCCGGCCCCCGTCCCGCGGCTCCGCCGCGCCCCGGTCGTCCAGGTCCCGCACGGCCCGCGCCGCCGCCGCAGCGCGCGTCGCGGGAGTCGGTCCCGGCCAAGTCCGCACCGTCGCGGCCGACCGCCCCCGCCGCCTCGGCGACCCCTCAAATCCAACTCGTTCCGGCTTCCGCCGACGGCGCGCTCGACGCCGCCGAGGAAGCGGTCGACCTGCTCCTGGAGTCGGGCCGTGCCCCCGGCGACGTGCTGGTGATCACCACCGGTGGGTCGCATCCGTGGGCCGCGCACGAACTGTCCTTCGGTGAGGCGTCCTACTGGGCGCAGAACGACGCGCGCGACGACGTGTTCTACGCGGACGCCGCCGTGGCCTCGCGTGCCACGTCCCGCCCCGTGGTCGTGGTCGCGGTCAACGGCGGCCCCGAGGCCGCTGGTGCCACGGCCCTGTCCCTGGCGCACGCCAAGGCCGACGCGCTGCTGGTCGTCTGCGGTGACCCGCAGCAGATCAACTCGGTGCTGGGCGCGGCTGTCTGAGCCGCGTCCGGCCCGTCCGGCGGTCCTGAGCCCGTGCGGCCTTGAGTCCGTGCGGCCTTGAGTCCGTCCGACGGTCCTGCGCTCGTCCGGGGACCCGAGCCCGTCCGGGGGCCGAAGAAAGGTGACGTCGTGCCTGCCGCGCCGTAAGACCGGCGGCGGGGCCTTCGGCGTGCGCACCCCGGCCGGTCGGCCGTCCGGCATGAGCGGACGATGGGGGAGTGCCGTCCGTCAGCGGGCCGCCGCGCGGCGCAGCACCTCGGAGGCCGCGCCGCCGGTGCGCGGCAGCGGGGACGGAGCCTCGGCGGCGCCGAAGGGCTCGGGCGCCGAGTACGCGTGCGGCCGCCGGCCCCCCCGGCCCTCGCCGAGGACCTGCCAGCCGTCCCGGGTCAGCGTGATGTACGCCCCGCAGCGCAGCCCGTGCAGCGTGCAGGCGTCACGCAGTCCCCACATCCACGCCCCGTCCTCCTCGGTCCAACGCGCGTCCCCGTCACGGCAGTAGAGCAGTACGGCGGTGCGCACCGGGGTACGGCGCCGCAGGTCGTGCGGGATGACCTGGCGCAGTTGGGCCAGCAGCGCGTTGCGGAACATCCAGCCGTCGGCGGGCGCCGACCGGCGGGCGAAGGAGGCGCTCGCCCTCAGCCGCTCGTCCAGGTCCAGGACGGCGACCACGGCGGTGGCGGGCCTGGGGAGGTGCCGGGCGTGCAGTCCGCTGACGACCTCCCGCGGATTGCGCAGCAGAGGGATGCCCGCGGCCGCCCACTCCGAGGGTTCGAGCACACGGTGGACGGAGGTGGCGGACGTCGACAACGATGCCGCCGAGGACGGAGCGAATCCGAAGGTCACGTTCCTCCCTTCGGCTACGCGCCCACACTGCGGGCGGGATCGGATTCGGGGGAGCGCACACCGCAGGAGAGCCCTACCGGCCAACGGCTGAGCCGTGCGGGGAGCGGACTTCAATTCTTCCTGTCGAACTGGGATGCGGCAACGAGCAATTGAGGGCACCGGCCGTTATCGGGCGACCCATGGCTTATATCCCTACCCGGCGCTCGTCCCGCGACTCCTGGGACCGCCCGCGTCGTGCGCGTGGGCCGCAGACGTGTGCCATCAGCCCTGCACCGCCAGGACCAGTGGCATCAGCCCTGCACCGCCAGGACCAGTGGCATCAGCCCTGCACCGCCAGGACCAGTGGCATCACCGCCTGCGTGCCGGACCTTCTGAGCAGGCGGGCGGCGACCGCGAGGGTCCAGCCGGTCTCGGTGAAGTCGTCCACGAGCAGCACCGGGCCGGGATTGTCGGCCAGGGCGGAGACCAGGGCGGGCGGTACGGTCAGCGCCCCGTCCAGGGCCTTCAGACGCTGGGCGCTGTTGCTCCGCGGCACCCGCCGTGCGTCCGGCGTGTACTCCACGCCGCCCAGCAGCGGCAGTCGGCCGACCTCCGAGATGTGCGCGCCCAGGGAGTGGATCAGCCGGGGCCGGGTGCGAGAGGGCATGGTGACGACGCCGACCGGGCGTGGCCGCGCGTCCACCGCGCCCGGGGCCCAGCCGCCGGGTCCTTTCGCCCAGTCGGCCAGTACGCCCACCACCGCGCGCGCCACGTCCTCCGGCAGGGGAGCGTCGGGTGTCTGGGACGCGAGCATCGGCCGCAGCCGGTTGCCCCAGCCGATGTCCGAGAGGCGTCCCAGACCTCGCCCCTCAGCGGCCTGTTCACCGGCCGGGATGCGTCCCCTGAGATCGACGCCGACCGCCTGCAGGCCCGTCGGCCACATACGCCGGGGCTGCACCTCCACACCGGCCCGGCCGAGGTCCACGCGCGCGGCGTCCAGCGCCGCGGTGGAGGTGTCCGCGGTGAAACGGGCGCCCGCGCAGTTGTCGCAGCGACCGCAGGGCCTGGCGCTGTCGTCGTCGAGCCGGCGCTGCAGGAACTCCATACGGCAGCCCGTCGCCGACGCGTAGTCGCGCATCGCCTGCTGCTCGGCCTCCCGCTGCCGCGCGACCCACTCGTATCGTTGCGCGTCGTACGTCCACGGCCGGCCGGTCGCGGTCCAGCCGCCCTTGACCCGCTTGACCGCTCCGTCCACGTCGAGCACTTTGAGCATCGCCTCGAGCCGGGAACGGCGCAGCTCGACCAGGGGCTCCAGAGCGGGCAGCGACAGCGGCCCCTCAGCGCGGGCGAGCACGTCGAGGGTGCGGCGCACCAGATCCTCGGAGGGGAAGGCGAGCGACGCGAAGTACTCCCAGATCGCTTCGTCCTCCTTCCCGGGAAGCAGGAGCACCTCGGCGTGCTCCACGCCACGGCCCGCGCGGCCCACCTGCTGGTAGTAGGCGATGGGGGAGGACGGCGACCCCAGGTGCACGACGAAGCCGAGGTCGGGCTTGTCGAAGCCCATTCCCAGCGCCGAGGTGGCGACCAGGGCCTTGACCTTGTTCGCGAGCAGGTCCTCCTCGGCCTGCTGCCGGTCGGCGTTTTCCGTCTTGCCCGTGTAGGACGCGACCGTGTGGCCGCGCTGCCGCAGGAAGGCGGTGACCTCCTCGGCTGCGGCGACCGTGAGCGTGTAGACGATTCCGGAGCCCGGCAGCTCTCCTATGCGGTCGGCGAGCCAGGCCATTCGGTGCGCAGCGTCCGGCAGCCGCAGCACGTTCAGGCTGAGGCTCTCCCGGTCCAGCGGACCACGCAGCACCAGGGTGTCGAAGGCGTCTCCTGTCCCCAGCTGTTCCGCGACGTCCGCGGTCACGCGGGCGTTGGCGGTGGCGGTGGTGGCGAGGACGGGGACACCGGGCGGGAGCTCGGTGAGCATGGTGCGCAGCCGCCGGTAGTCCGGGCGGAAGTCGTGGCCCCAGTCGGAGATGCAGTGCGCCTCGTCCACCACGAGCAGTCCTGTCGCCGCGGCGAGCTTGGGCAGGACCTGGTCGCGGAAGTCCGGGTTGTTGAGCCGCTCGGGGCTGACCAGCAGGACGTCGACCGCCCCTTCGGCGATCTCGCCCTGAACGGTGTCCCACTCCTCGGTGTTCGCCGAGTTGATCGTCCGGGCGTGGATGCCGGCGCGGGCCGCGGCCTCGACCTGGTTGCGCATGAGGGCGAGCAGCGGGGAGACGATCACGGTGGGGCCGCTTCCGCGGGCCCGGAGCAGGGAGGTGGCCACGAAATAGACCGCGGACTTGCCCCAGCCGGTGCGCTGCACGACCAGGGCCCGGCGCCGGTCGGCGACCAGGGCCTCGATCGCCTTCCACTGGTCCTCGCGCAGTCGGGCCGTGCCCGTGCCGTCGCCGACCAGACGGGCGAGGACCGTGTCGGCCGCCTTCCTGAGGTCCGCGTTGCTCGTGTGCTCCATGCGTCCCATACAACAGGACGGCACTGACAACCGGGAAAGACCTGAGGTGGGCGGGCATCGGGCCGGAGCGGGAGCTGGAGCAGGAGCAGGAGCAGGAGCTGGAGCAGGAGCAGGAGCAGGAGCCGGAGCCGGAGCCGGAGCCGGAGCCGGGGGCCGGAACTGGAACGCGGGCCGCGGCTGACGTGTCCTCGTCCAGAGTTGTCCACAGGCTCAAGCGGACTTTTGCGATCCGCGAGATCGTCGGCACATGACGAATCACAGCGAAACGACCGGATCCTTCGAAAACGGTGACATCGCGTACGACGGATCCGCCCCCGAACACCAGGTCACCCTCCGCACCCCGGCCGAGCTCGCCGACGCCCTGCCGTATCTCCTCGGGTACCGCCCCGAGGACAGCATCGTCCTGGTCGCGCTGAATGACCGGGGCGGGCGCGGCCGGTTCGGTGGCCGTGCCCGGCTCGGCATTCCCGCCGGCAAGGACGACTGGCCCTTCGCCGCCCGTCAACTGGCCCACGGCCTGATCACGGGCAGCGAGCGCAGAGGCGCCAAGCCCGAGCGGATGGTGGCCTTCCTCTGCCAGGAGCCGGCGGCGGGCGAGTCGGGCCGAGACGTCGTGCGGCGGCTGGAGCCGCTGGCCCAGAAACTGCGTACGGAATGCGGCCACCTGGACGTCCCCGTGATCGAGGCGCTGTGCATCTCCGACGGGCGCTTCTGGTCGTACTGCTGCCCGACCGAGGGATGCTGCCCCGACGACGGACTGCCCATGGGGCTGCCCGGCACCTCCGTGCTGGCCGCCGCGGCGGCGTACGCGGGCATCCAGGTCAGAGGCAGCCTGAAGGAGCTGCGGGCCAGGCTGTTGCCCTGGGAGACCGCCGCGGCCCTGGAACAGGAGATCGCCCTGGACGCCGCCGGGCTGTCCCTGGTGCCCAGGATCCTCGACGAGGCCGAGCGCGCGTCGGTGGCCGAGGAGACCCTGAAGCTCGCCGAGCGCGTCATGACCCGGTTCGCCGAGGTGCCCTTCCTGCCCGGTGACGCCCGTGCGGACCTCCGTGACGACCAGCTGCTCGACCACGAGGAAGCGGCATCGCTGATCCTGGGCCTCCAGGACCGTACGACACGGGACCGCGCTGCCGAGTGGATGGAGGGAGACGAGGCCGATCCGGCACTGCGGCTGTGGCGAGCGCTCGCCCGCCGTTGTGTCGGCCCGTACGGAGAGCACGCCGCGGCGCCCCTGACCCTCGCCGGCTGGGTGGCCTGGTCGGCCGGGGACCAGCTGGAGGCCCGGGAGGCCCTGGCCATGGCACTGGGCGCGGACCACGACTACCTCTTCGCCCGCCTCCTGCACCAGGCCTGCAACGAGGGGCTCGACCCCGAGTCGGTCCGGCGCTGCCTGCGCGCCGAGCGACAGGGACGGGCACTGTCGAAAACCGCGGACGCCGGTGCGGCAGCGGCAACGGCCGGGGCCGCGACGCCGCAGGGCGAAGCGGCCGCCCGGGGCGGCGCGGCCGCAGGGGCCGACGTGGTCGCGACGGCGCCGCACGAGGCGATCGGAACCGATGGCGACGCTGCCCCAACGGCGCCGGACCCGGCGTCCCGCAGTTGTCGCCGGACGCGCGTGGACGGACCCGCCCCGGCCGGGTCGCGCCCCGCGACCTCGCGGACCGACGGCGCATGCCCGGGTCCCTCCAGGGCGCCGGGTCGTCCGCGTACGCGCACTTCGGGACGGGGCGGTTCACGTCGCCGAGGCGCCGACAGGCCGGGTGCCGATCGGGGGAGCGGCGCTGCCGAGAAGCGCCGGTGAAGGAACGCCCGTGGGGCTCGCGGGGGAGCGGAGGACCGATGTGGATCAGCCATCGATGCGACCGGCGAAGGGAGTGTTTATCGTCAGGCAGACGACTATGATCGCGGCATGCCCTACGACCCGTCAGCCTTTCCGCCTTTCGCCGTCACCGTGGACCTGGTCGTGCTGACCGTGCGCCGTCATTCCCTGTGCGCGCTGGCGGTGCGCAGGGGTGAGCCGCCGTTCCAGGGCCGGTGGGCGCTTCCCGGAGGCTTCGTACGGGCCGATGAGGATCTGGCGCAGGCGGCGGCGCGGGAGCTGGCGGAGGAGACCGGGCTGTGCGTGCACGACCCGTTCGCCCCGGTCCAGGACAACGGCGCGCACCTGGAGCAGCTCGCGACCTACGGCGACCCCAAGCGTGACCCGCGGATGAGGGTCGTCAGCGTCGCTCACCTCGCCCTGGCTCCCGACCTGCCCGCGCCTCGGGCGGGCGGCGACGCCGAGCACGCCCGTTGGGCGCCCGTGGAGGAACTGCTGCAACAGGGCGGCTACGGCCGTGACGGAGAGCCGGTGGCGCCGCTGGCCTTCGATCACGCCCAGATCCTCGCGGACGGAGTGGAACGGGCCCGCTCGAAGATCGAGTACTCCTCGCTGGCGACCGCGTTCTGTCCGGCCGAGTTCACCGTCGGTGAACTGCGCCGTGTCTACGAGGGGGTGTGGGGCGTGGCCCTCGACCCGCGCAACTTCCACCGCAAGGTGACGGGCACCCCGGGTTTCCTCGTGCCGACCGGAGGGACGACCACCCGCCAGGGCGGCCGGCCGGCCCAGCTCTTCCGGGCCGGGGGAGCCACCCTGCTCAACCCGCCGATGCTGCGCCCGGAGGTCTGACCTCCGTCCGCCCGTCGCCGTCGTGAGTCGGCACGTTCGCCAAGTCGGATGCCGGGCCCGCTGAACCGATCCTGTTGCCCCATGGGAGAAGGGAGCCGAGTAACGCCAGCGGATGGCGAATGCGAGGCCTGATACCCGGAAAATCCAGACATGACGCGCTATCTTGCTGCGGGTGATCCAGGCCTTCGGACTGACCAGTGATTCCCGTAAGGGCCTTCCGCCCTCCGTCGAGGACGTTTCCTTCGAAGCGCACGCGGGCCGTGTCACCGCGCTCCTCGGGACGGCGGGCTCGGGCAAGACGACGACGCTCAGGCTCATGCTCGAGCTCCAACAGGGCTGCGGCATCACCTACTTCAGGGGTCACCCCCTGCATCGCATCGCCCATCCCTCCCGCGAGGTCGGCGTTCTCCTGGGCGGCGTCCCAGGACACCCCGCACGCACGGTCCGTGGCCATCTGCGCATGCTCTGTGCCGCGGCCGGTCTTCCGGCACGGCGCGCCGAACAAGTCCTCGAGGCCGTCGGGCTCGTCAGCTTCCGAGAGGAGCGCCTGGGCACTCTGTCCCGAGGGGTGGACCGCCGGCTGGGCCTGGCCTGTGTCCTGCTGGGCGACCCGCACACGCTGGTGCTCGACGCCCCCACCGATGGACTGTCCGCGCGGGAAAGCCGTTGGCTGCACGACGTGCTGCGGGCGCACGTGAACCAGGGCGGTACGGTCCTGTTCACCACGGCCGACCCCAAGGAGGCGGCCCGCGCCGCCGACCGCGTCGTCACGCTCGAACGTGGCAGGCTCGTTGCGGATCAGGAGGCCGCGGACTTCGCCCGTCACCGGCTGCGTCCCCGTGTCGCCGTGCGCAGCCCGCACGCCTCCCGCCTCGGAGCCCTCCTGACCAAGGAGGCCCGTACCGCCCGCCGCTCCGTCGAGGTCGTACGCGAGAGCGGCAACCGTCTGTTCGTCTACGGCAGTACGTGTGCCGACGTCGGCGAGGCCGCGTTCCGTCACGGCATCCTCATCCACCAACTCGCCGACGAGGTGGGTGACATGGGCGCCGGTGCGGGTTCAGCGCCTTCGGCCGCGGAGCCGGCCGAGGGGCCCCGGGCCGAGGTCACGGTGACGACGCCCCCCGACGGGCGGCAGCCGTCCGCTGTCGTACCGGCCGCGGGGAAGAGGCAGCCGTCCGCGGCCGCTGTCGCGGCGAGCGCCGCAGCCGTCCCGCGCTCCAAGGGGACACGTCTCGCGGGGGGTGAAGACAGCGCGTACGCCCCTTCGGCCGGAGACGGCGGCTCCGTCAGCCGGAGCTTGGAGGAACCGTCCGTCACCACGTACTCGGGGGAGCCGCTCGTCGGCACGAGCGGGACGCCGTCGGCCCCTCCCCGTCCCGACAGTGTGTCAGGCTCCGCACACGTCCTCGGCGTACCCCTGGAGCCGCGGGCGAAGGTGGCTTCCCCTGCGGGTCGCACGGGAAGCCGAGTTCCGGCGGCAGGCCCCGGCGAAGGGGCGTCCGTCGCTCGTCCCGACGGCCCGGATCTCACGACCGGTTCCGGTGGCCCGGAGGTCACCACTCACCCCGACGACCCGGTCGCCCTCACCGATGCCGGTGCCTCGCGGTCCACCACCCACCCCGGCGGTGCGGCCCCCACCGATGGTTCCCAGCCGCCGGAACCGGTCGCCAGTCCCGAGGACAGGACCCCTGCCGCCGCTTCCCTGCCCCTCGACTCCACTGTCGGCTTCGAAACCCGCGACTCGACCAGCGGCTCCGAAGCCCTCGGCCCCGCCACCGCCCCCGAACCCCGCGACCCGACCGCCGACTCCGAGGCCAAGGCCACCACGGGCACGACCACCGCCCCCGCCCCTGGCGCCGCCCGCACCTCCTCGCCCTCCCGGGAATCGTCCGCACCTGCGGAAGCCCCGGACGGAGCCGCCGCGACAACCCCGCGACCCGATCAACCCCCCGCCGAGCAGCGGGCGGCCGCACACCCCGCGGCCGCGTACCCCGCGGCCGACCACTCCGCGAACGGGCAGCCTCCGAACGGCCACCCCGCGAACGGGCAGCCTGCGAACGGCCACCCCGCGGCCGGCCACCCCGCGAACGCGCACCCCGCGAACGCGCACCCCGCGGCCGGCCACCCCGCACCCGCGCAGCCCTCGATCCCGACTCCGCGGCCCGCCGAGGCCGCCGCACTCGATGCCTCGTCCGCTCTCCCGCCCCCGATCTCCGTGCGCCCCGGCCCCAGCCCCCTGCGCCCCCTGCGGTACGAGCTGCTTCGGGCCGCCGGTGTCCGCACCGGCTTCCTCGTCGGTGCCGCCGTCCTCGTCTGCTCCGCCGTCACGGCCCTGGTCATGGGGCGGATGGGCCACGCCCCCCAGCCCCGGCTGCTGACGGCATGGCCGGAGCAACTGCCCCTGCCGTCGGCGGCGCTCGGCGCCGGGCTGCTCGGCGCGCTCGCCTTCGGCGACGAGTTCCGCCACCCCGCGCTGGCGACGGACCGGGGCACCGTGCCGCGCCGGCTCGGGCTGCTCACCGCGAAGCTGATCGTGTCCTCCGCGACCGCGCTGCTGCTCGCCTTCCTCACGGTCGGCTGCAACGCCGAAGTGCTCTATGCCGTCTACGGGCAGGAACTCACCCAGGTTCCCGGCGACTGGCTCTGGCTGAGCGTGAGTTGGATCAGCCTCGTGGTGGGATGCGCCTGGGCCGGCGTGCTGGCCGGAGGGGTGTTCCGGTCCACCACGGGAGGGCTTGCGACCGTGCTCTCCGTACCGGTGCTCGTCGTACCCCTGGTGCAGTGGGCGATGGGAGGGAAGGCGTGGAACGCCGCCGGTCTGCCCGCCCGGCTGCGCCGGCTCTTCCTGCTCCAGTGGCCCTTCGGCGGTGACCGGTACCTGGCTGCCGCGGCGCGGATGATCGCCCAACCCGTGGGCGGTGCTCTGGCGTTGACGCTCGTCGCGTTGTTGTGCGCATACCTGCTGACAGCTCTGCGCAGCCGGACCCGATGACAGGGGTTCGCTCCCTTTCGGTCGGGCTCTGCACGCAACTTCCCAGGGAGAGCCCATTTCTTTCCGATAAGGCGTCAATTGAGGCGAAGTGAGCGATCACCCTTTCGTGTGCTTTTCACCAAAGAACTCAAGGGAGTTGGAGACGGCGCCGACAAAGGATCCGTGAGTACCCTTGCGCACACCATGATGACCGCCGCCCGCTCCACAGACTCTGGTCTCGCCGGCCCGGGCGGACTCGACCGTTACCCCTACTCCGAGGCGCCCGCTCCCGACCGCGTCGCGAGCCCCGCCTGGGAGGGCGCCGACCCGGAACTGGGGCGTGTGGGCCGGCGTACCGCGGGCAGCCGCGGCCGCGGACTGCACGGCCAACTCGTCCAGCAGCTGGGTCAGATGATCGTCTCCGGGGACCTGGGCGCCGACCGTCCGCTGGTGCCCGAGGAGATCGGCCAGCGCTTCGAGGTCTCCCGTACCGTCGTCCGCGAGTCGCTCCGGGTCCTGGAGGCCAAGGGCCTGGTCAGCGCCCGCCCGAACGTCGGCACGCGGGTGCGCCCGGTCAGCGACTGGAATCTCCTCGACCCGGACATCATCGAGTGGCGGGCCTTCGGGCCGCAGCGCGACGACCAGCGCCGCGAGCTCAGCGAGCTGCGCTGGACGATCGAGCCGCTCGCCGCGCGCCTCGCCGCCGGGCACGGGCGCGAGGACATCCAGCAGCGCCTGTCCGACATGGTCGAGATCATGGGGCACGCCCTGGGGCAGGGCGACGCGCTCACCTTCTCCCGCGCGGACGCCGAGTTCCACTCGCTGCTCATCCAGATCGCGGGCAACCGGATGCTGGAGCACCTCTCCGGGATCGTCTCGGCCGCCCTCCAGGTGTCCGGCGGCCCCGTCACGGGCTGCGACCGGCCGAACGAGGCCTCCCTGGCGCAGCACGCCCGGATCGTCGACGCGATCGCGAGCGGCGACGGCACCGCGGCGGAGGGTGCCATGCGCCAACTGCTCACGGTGCACCCGGAGGTCGAGCGGGTGGTCCCCGCGCCGCGCGAGCACTGAACCGCTCGAGCGTCGGTCCCTGCGTGGGCGGCACGGCTGGGGCCCTGCCGTCCTCCGGCGGGGCCCCGTGAGGGGCGGTTCGCCGGCGGGCCGCGGGCGCGGATCCCTCCGCGAGCCGGCGGGGGCCACACGTGACCGGGCGAGCCGCCGGTGGGATCGTGTCCGTGGCGACCGGCCCACTCCATCTGCCCACGTCTGGCCGTTTTTACGCACTTACGGGGTGTGACTGGGGCCACGCAGATTGGGCGTAACACTCCTGGGTACAACGCGATGACCTAAGAGGTGACAGCCGCGGAGGGAATACGGACGCCGTACACGGCGCTGTGCAACTTCCCGGCCCACACCCGCGCCGTCGGCCCAAAGGCCGGTGGTCGGCTCCTGTCCGCGATGGACGGGGCCGGAAGCCGTTTTCCAACGTTCCGAGAGGTTGTTCGTGTCGGCCAGCACATCCCGTACGCTCCCGCCGGAGATCGCCGAGTCCGTCTCTGTCATGGCGCTCATTGAGCGGGGAAAGGCTGAGGGGCAGATCGCCGGCGACGATGTGCGTCGGGCCTTCGAAGCTGACCAGATTCCGGCCACTCAGTGGAAGAACGTACTGCGCAGCCTCAACCAGATCCTCGAGGAAGAGGGTGTGACGCTGATGGTCAGTGCCGCGGAGCCCAACAAGCGCACCCGAAAGAGCGTCGCAGCGAAGAGTCCGGCCAAGCGCACCGCCACCAAGACGGTCGCGGCGAAGACGGTGACCACCAGGAAGGCCACCGCCACCGCCGCTCCGGCGGCGCCCGCCGCCGGCGCGTCCGTCGAGGAAGAGGCCGCCGCGAAGAAGGCCGCTGCCAAGAAGACGACGGCCGCCAAGAAGACGGCGGCCAAGAAGACGACGGCCGCCAAGAAGACGGCGGCCAAGAAGACCACCGCCGCCAAGAAGGACGACGTCGAGCTCATCGAGGACGAGGCGCTCGAGGAGGCCAAGGGCGCGGCGGAGGAGCCCGAGGGCGCCGAGAGCGCCGGCTTCGTGCTCTCCGACGAGGACGAGGACGACGCTCCCGCCCAGCAGGTCGCCGCGGCCGGCGCCACCGCCGACCCGGTGAAGGACTACCTCAAGCAGATCGGCAAGGTCCCCCTGCTCAACGCCGAGCAGGAGGTGGAGCTCGCCAAGCGCATCGAGGCGGGCCTCTTCGCCGAGGACAAGCTGGCGAACTCCGACAAGCTCGCCCCCAAGCTCAAGCGCGAGCTGGAGATCATCGCCGAGGACGGCCGCCGTGCCAAGAACCACCTCCTGGAGGCCAACCTCCGTCTGGTGGTCTCCCTGGCCAAGCGCTACACCGGCCGCGGCATGCTCTTCCTGGACCTCATCCAGGAGGGCAACCTCGGTCTGATCCGCGCGGTGGAGAAGTTCGACTACACCAAGGGCTACAAGTTCTCCACGTACGCCACCTGGTGGATCCGTCAGGCGATCACCCGCGCGATGGCCGACCAGGCCCGCACCATCCGTATCCCGGTGCACATGGTCGAGGTCATCAACAAGCTCGCGCGCGTGCAGCGCCAGATGCTCCAGGACCTGGGCCGCGAGCCCACCCCGGAGGAACTGGCCAAGGAGCTCGACATGACCCCGGAGAAGGTCATCGAGGTCCAGAAGTACGGCCGCGAGCCCATCTCGCTGCACACCCCGCTGGGCGAGGACGGCGACAGCGAGTTCGGTGACCTCATCGAGGACTCCGAGGCGGTCGTCCCGGCCGACGCGGTCAGCTTCACGCTGCTCCAGGAGCAGTTGCACTCGGTCCTCGACACCCTGTCCGAGCGTGAGGCGGGCGTCGTCTCCATGCGCTTCGGTCTCACCGACGGTCAGCCGAAGACCCTCGACGAGATCGGCAAGGTCTACGGCGTCACGCGTGAGCGGATCCGTCAGATCGAGTCCAAGACCATGTCGAAGCTGCGCCACCCGTCGCGTTCGCAGGTGCTGCGCGACTACCTCGACTAGTCCAGGCATATGACACCGAGGGCCGGCCCCCTGCAGGGGGCCGGCCCTCGTGCTGCGCGTCGCGCCACTGTGCATGACTCTGGGTGTTCCGTGATCGCCTGAGAGTGAGGAGCATCCATGCGACGCCGTATTGCCCGTGCCCTGATCGGGCCGCTGGTCCTGGCGGCCGCCGGAGGCGCGATACCGCTGGCCGCGGCGGCGCCCGTCGCCGCCGACAGCGTCGTCGTCGGCGGTTTCCCCGTCGATGTGTCGCAGAGTCCGTGGACCGTGGCGCTCTCCAGTCGTGACCGGTTCGGAGGCACCCGTGCGGGGCAGTTCTGCGGGGGCGTGGCCATCGGCCGCACCGCGGTGCTCACGGCGGCCCACTGTCTGTCCAGTGAGGCCGTGGGCGCGCCACCGACGCCGGATCTGAAGGTGATCACGGGACGTACGGATCTGCTCTCCGATCAGGGCAAGGAGGTCTCCGTGCGCCGCACCTGGGTCAATCCGCGCTACGACTCCACCACCAATGCCGGTGACTTCGCCGTGCTCACTCTTGCCGAGCCCTTGCCGCAGAGTGCGGTCATCCCCATGGCGGGTGCGGGCGACCCGGCGTACTCGCCGGGCACGAGCGCCACGGTCTACGGATGGGGGGACACCACGGGTACCGCCGCCTATGCCCACAGCCTGTATGGCGCGTCTCTCCACGTCCTGCCCGACGCCGAGTGCAAGAAGGCCTATCCGGGCACCAGCGAGGGCAAATACCTGCCTCAGAGCATGCTGTGCGCGGGGGAGACCGCCGGGGGCCGGGACGCGTGTCAGGGGGACAGCGGGGGCCCGTTGGTCGCACAGGGGCGGCTGATCGGGCTTGTGTCCTGGGGCAGCGGCTGCGGGCGCGCCGGGAGCCCCGGCGTCTACACGCGTGTGTCCGAGGTGGTCCGGGCGCTGAGCCGGGCCGGCTCGAAGGCGCCCCACCTGTCGCCCGGCAAGTCCTGACCGGCGTCGCGGGTCACGAGGACGGGCGGTCGCTCCTGGATGCCAGGAGCGACCGCCCGTTCGCCGGCCTGCGCCGGAGGCTCGTCGGGCGGGATGTCAGCGCTCTTCTTCGGAGGCGTTCGCCGGAACGGAGGTCAGGCGCTCGGTCTCGTCCTGTATCTCGGCGGCGATCTTCTTGAGTTCTGGCTCGAACTTGCGCCCGTGGTGGGCGCAGAAGAGCAGTTCTCCGCCGCTCAGCAGGACGACGCGCAGGTATGCCTGGGCGCCGCAGCGGTCGCAGCGATCAGCGGCCGTCAGTGGGCTCGCGGGGGTCAGAACAGTAGTCACGTCGCCTCTTCTCTAGCTCGACGAGCTGTCGTACCAGGGTCAACATCCAACCAGCCCCAAACGTTCCCGATCGTGGCTTTTCCTCGAAGATTCTTCTTCGGGGCCGTCGGCTGCTGCCGGTTTGGCGGCGAATGTGCCGTATTGCGTGTCTATGTGTCGTACGGGTTCGCGCTGTCGGTCATGGTCGGTCCTCCCCGGCCGGGTTGCCGGTTGTTTCATGAGGACGTGCCCGGAGCCTAAATGGTTCATGCCTCGAAGGGAACGTGATATGTGCTTCACTCGGCTGAAGGATCGAACGTGTATGCGACTCTCTACTAGTCTGTGTTTCTGCCGAGGGTTGCGTTACAAGGGCTCTACCAGGCCTCGGTACTCTCTGAGCGGCTACCCGAGCCGTGCCCTTACCCATCAGGGCCCCATCTGAAATTCAGCGAGGAGCGAACCGCGTGACCGCCGAGACGTCCGTGCCGTCCACAGCGCTGCTGGCAGGAGCAGACCGCGACGGTTCCAACTACACCGCTCGGCACCTGCTCGTCCTCGAGGGACTCGAAGCCGTGCGCAAGCGCCCCGGCATGTACATCGGGTCGACCGACAGCCGCGGTCTGATGCACTGCCTGTGGGAGATCATCGACAACTCCGTCGACGAGGCCCTCGGCGGCTACTGCGACCACATCGAGGTCGTCCTGCACGACGACGGCTCGGTGGAGGTGCGGGACAACGGCCGCGGCATCCCGGTCGACGTCGAGCCCAAGACGGGTCTGTCCGGCGTCGAGGTCGTGATGACCAAGCTGCACGCGGGCGGCAAGTTCGGCGGCGGCTCCTATGCCGCCTCCGGCGGTCTGCACGGCGTCGGCGCCTCCGTGGTCAACGCCCTGTCCGCCCGGCTGGACGTGGAGGTGGACCGCGGCGGCCACACCCACGCCATCAGCTTCCGGCGTGGTGTGCCCGGCGCGTTCACGGCGGGCGGACCCGACGCCAGGTTCGAGGCCGGGAGCGGGCTGCGCAAGGCCAAGAAGATCCCCAAGTCCCGCAGCGGCACCCGCGTGCGCTACTGGGCCGACCGCCAGATCTTCCTCAAGGACGCCAAGCTGTCCCTGGAGAACCTGCACCAGCGCGCCCGCCAGACGGCGTTCCTGGTGCCGGGGCTGACCATCGTCGTCCGTGACGAGTACGGCCTCGGCGACGGCGGCAGCAAGGGTGAGGAGTCCTTCCGCTACGACGGCGGCATCAGCGAGTTCTGCGAGTACCTGGCGAGCGACAGGGCGGTCTGCGACGTCCTCCGCTTCACCGGGCACGGGACCTTCAAGGAGACGGTCCCGGTCCTCGACGACCACGGCCAGATGACGCCCACCGAGGTCACCCGCGAGCTCGGCGTCGACGTCGCCATGCGCTGGGGGACCGGCTACGACACGACGCTGCGGTCCTTCGTCAACATCATCGCCACCCCCAAGGGCGGCACGCACGTGGCCGGCTTCGAGCAGGCCGTCGCCAAGACCATGAACGAGGTGCTGCGCGCCAAGAAGATGCTGCGCGTCGCCGAGGACGACATCGTCAAGGACGACGCCCTGGAGGGCCTCACCGCGGTCGTCACGGTCCGCCTGGCCGAGCCCCAGTTCGAGGGCCAGACCAAGGAGGTCCTCGGTACCTCGGCGGCCCGCCGCATCGTGAACAACGTCATCACCAAGGAGCTCAAGGCGTTCCTGACCTCCACCAAGCGCGACGCCGCACAACAGGCGCGCGTGGTGCTGGAGAAGGCCGTCGCCGCGGCCCGCACGCGGATCGCCGCCCGCCAGCACAAGGACGCGCAGCGCCGGAAGACGGCCCTGGAGTCCTCCTCGCTGCCGGCCAAGCTCGCCGACTGCCGCAGTGACGACGTCGACCGCAGCGAGTTGTTCATCGTCGAGGGCGACTCCGCGCTCGGTACCGCGAAGCTGGCGCGGAACTCCGAGTTCCAGGCGCTGCTGCCGATCCGCGGCAAGATCCTCAACGTGCAGAAGTCGTCCGTCACGGACATGCTGAAGAACGCCGAGTGCGGCGCGATCATCCAGGTGATAGGAGCCGGCTCGGGCCGTACCTTCGACCTGGACACGGCCCGCTACGGCAAGATCATCATGATGACCGACGCCGACGTGGACGGCTCCCACATCCGGACCCTGCTGCTGACGCTGTTCCACCGCTACATGCGTCCCATGGTGGAGGCGGGCCGGGTGTTCGCCGCGGTGCCGCCGCTGCACCGCATCGAGCTGATCCAGCCGAAGAGGGGCCAGGACAAGTACGTCTACACCTACTCGGACCGCGAACTGCGCGACAAGCTGCTCGAGTTCGAGAGCAAGGGCGTGCGGTACAAGGACTCGATCCAGCGCTACAAGGGCCTCGGTGAGATGGACGCCGACCAGCTCGCGGAGACCACCATGGATCCGCGCCACCGCACCCTGCGCCGGATCAACCTCTCCGACCTGGAGGCCGCCGAGCAGGTCTTCGACCTCCTGATGGGCAACGACGTGGCACCCCGCAAGGAGTTCATCGCCAGCTCGGCCGCGACCCTGGACCGCTCGCGCATCGACGCCTAGGGCACCGGTCCCTGCCGGCGCGGGACTTCCCTTCTGGGGGGAGGCCCGCGCCGAGTTGTCGGTGCCGACGCGGCCACCGACGGAGATGAGTCACCTGATGGGGTGAAGAGCGGGGGGAAGAGAAGTCAGGGAACTTCCAGGTCTGTCCATCCTTGGGCATGCAGTCAAGCAACGACCGCTTCCGTGCCGGCGGTGACGGACCCGGGAACGGACCCGGGAACGGACCCGGGACCGACGAAGGCCAGGACCCGGAGCCCGAGGACATCAGGTACCGCGACCCCTGGTACGACGCGCTGGCCTCCGGCTGGGGTGACGACAACGGCACGGGAGCTCCCACCGCACCGGTACCGGCGGCTCGCCGGGAGGAGCGGACCGGGCCGGGGGCCGGTACGGCGGCCGAGGCGTACCTCGAGGTGCAGCGCAGCGCGGCGTTCCAGGAAGTGCGCAGCCGCTACCGGCGGTTCGTGATGCCGGCGGTCGCCCTCTTCCTCGTCTGGTACGTGAGCTACGTCGTGACCGCCACGACCGCGCCGGGGTTCATGGCGCGGCCGGTGGCCGGCGCGGTGAACGTGGGGATGCTGGCGGGCCTCGGGCAGTTCCTCAGCACCTTCCTGCTCGCCTGGGCCTACGCCCGGCACGCACGGCTGCGCAGGGACCGGGCGGCGCTCGAACTGCGCTGGGCCACCCAGGAACTGACGCGCGGCGCGCGTGGTGGTGCCTCGTGACGGGCAACCACCAGACGCTGGCACTGGTGCTGTTCAGTGTGTTCGTGGCGGTCACCCTGGGGATCACCACCTGGGTGAGCCGCAACCGGCACGGATCGGCGGAGGAGTTCTACGCGGGCGGGCGGCTGTTCTCGCCCATGGAGAACGGTTTTGCCGTCGCGGGCGACTACGCGTCGGCCGCCTCCTTCCTCGGAGTCCCCGGACTGATCGCCCTGTTCGGCTACGACGGGGTGCTGTACGTGGTGGGCTTCTTCGTGGCCTGGCTGGTCGTGCTCTTCCTCGTCGCCGAACTGGTCCGCAACTGCGGGCGGTTCACGCTCGCCGACGTGGTCGCGGCACGGATGAGCGAGCGGCCGGCGCGGATCGCGGCGGGAACCTCCTCGGTCACCGTGTCCGTTCTGTATCTGGTGGCGCAGATGGTGGGCGCGGGCAGCCTGGTGGCGCTGCTCCTGGGCCGGACCGGCGCAGGGGTGCAGGCCTGGACCGTCATCGGCGTCGGCGCGCTGATGGTGATCTACGTGTCGTTGGGAGGGATGCGGGCCACCACCTGGATCCAGATCGTCAAGGCGGTCCTGATGCTGGGCGGCACCGTCGTGCTGACCGTGCTCGTCCTGGTCAGGTTCCACGGCGACATCGACCGGCTGCTGCTCACCGCGGCCGAGCGCAGCGGCCACGGGGGCGCCTTCCTGGTGCCCGGACTGAAGTACGGCGGGGACCTGACCGCGCGCCTGGACTTCATCAGTCTCGGACTGGCGCTGGTGCTCGGCACGGCGGGGCTGCCGCACATCCTGTCCCGCTTCTACACCGTGCCGACGGCGCGGGCCGCCCGGCGCTCGGTGATCTGGTCCATCGGTCTGATCGGCGGCTTCTACCTGATGGCGATCGTCCTCGGCTTCGGTGCGGCCGCGATCGTGGGACCGGACGCCCTGCGCGGGTCCAACGCGGCCGGGAACACGGCGGTTCCGCTGCTGGCCCTCGACCTCGGCGGCGGCGCCGACTCCGCGGCGGGGACGGTCCTGTTCGCGGTGGTGGCCGCGGTCGCCTTCGCCACGATCCTCGCGGTGGTCGCCGGGATCACGCTCGCCTCCTCGGCGTCGGTGGCCCACGACCTGTACGCGTCGCTGCGGCGCCGCGGTGCCCGGCAGCGCGGCGAGGTGGCCGTGGCGCGCGTCGCCGCGGTCGGCATCGGCGTCGTCGCGATCGCCCTCGGCCTGCTCGCCCGCAACCTCAACGTGGCCTTCCTGGTGGGCCTCGCGTTCGCCGTCGCCGCCTCGGCGAACCTGCCGGTACTGCTCTACTCGCTGTTCTGGCGCGGCTTCACGACTCGCGGCGCGGTGTGGGCCGTGTACGGCGGGCTGATTCCCGCGCTGGGGCTCGTCGTGCTCTCCCCGGTGGTCTCCGGCAGTCCCGACGCGCTGTTCCCGGGCGTCGACTTCCGGCTCTTCCCGCTGGAGAACCCCGGCATCGTCTCCGTACCGCTGGGATTCCTCGCCGGCTGGCTGGGCACCGTCACCTCCACCGAGGCGCCGGACGAGGCCAAGCACGCCGAGACGGAGGTGCGGTCGCTGACGGGCGCGGGGGCCGTATAGCGACGCGCGGCGGCGTACTGCCGTGCGGCCCGGGGCTAGGGCGCCACCCAGGCGTAGCGGTGTTCCGGTCGCCCCGTGTCGCCGTACTTCAGGGACAGACGCAGGCGTCCGGCCTGTTCCAGATGGCGCAGGTAGCGCTGGGCGGTGGAGCGGCTCAGGCCGGTCCGGGCGGCCACCTCGTGGGCGGACAGGGGCTGGTCGGCGTGGTGCAGCACACCGCAGATGAGGTCCGTCGTCGGTTCCGAGTGGCCGCTGGGCAGCCCCGGGGACGGGGGCGCGGGTGCGGTGCGCAGGGCGCCGAAGATCCGGTCCACCTGCTCCTGCCCGGTGACGCCGTGTCCGCCGACGCGGTCGACGGTGCGGCGCAGGGCTGCGTAGGACTCCAGACGGGTGCGCAGCGCGGCGAAGGTGAACGGTTTGACCAGGTAGTGCAGCGCGCCCAGGCGCATCGCCTGCTGGACGGTCGCCACGTCCCCGGCTGCCGTGATCATGATGACGTCGGTGCCGATGCCCTGTTCCCGCATGCGGTGGACGAGTTCCAGACCCGTGCGGTCGGGCAGGTAGTGATCGAGCAGGACCAGGGCGATGCCTCCGCGCTGCACGGTGGTCAGGGCCTGTGCGGCGCTGTGCGCGCGGGCGATGACCCGGAAGCCGGGAACCTTTCCCACGTACTTGGCGTTTATCTCAGCGACACGGTAGTCGTCGTCGACCACCAGGACGTCAATCATCGGGCCTCTTTCTCTCAAGGCCATAGGGGCGTTGAGCCGTTGTTCGGCTCCGTTGTTGTAGCGCGCGCAAAACGAGCACAACAGGTGCTTGCGAGCAAAAGAACGGGTTGCGCTCAGAAGACTGCTGCTGTGGCCGGGGCCACATCTACCGTCCCGGGTCATGAGCACAGACACCAGCCCCGCCATCGAACTGCGGGGCGCCAGCAAGACGTTCAGGACCCCGTCAGGGGGCCTGCACACGGCCGTCAGGGACCTCGACCTCACGGTGCGCCGCGGCGAGTTCGTGGCCGTGGTCGGCCCCACGGGGTGCGGCAAGTCGACCACCCTGACCCTGGTCAGCGGGCTGGAGGAGCCCACCGAGGGTGACGTGCTGGTGGCGGGCGAGCCGGTGAACGGCGTCGGCGGCAAGGTCGGCTTCGTCTTCCAGCAGGATGCCACCTTCCCCTGGCGCTCCGTGTTGTCCAACGTGATGGCCGGGCCGCGATTCCGCGGCGTGCCGAAGGCCGAGGCGAAGGAGAAGGCCCGCGCCTGGCTGGCCAGGGTGGGACTCGCCGCCTTCGAGGACCGCTACCCGCACCAGCTCTCCGGCGGCCAGCGCAAGCGTGTCGCCCTCGCCTCCACCTTCGTCAACGACCCCGAGATCCTGCTGATGGACGAGCCCTTCTCGGCGCTCGACGTGCAGACCCGGGCGCTGATGTCGGACGAGCTCCTGGAGCTGTGGGAGGGCACGGGCGCCTCGGTCGTCTTCGTCACCCACGACCTGGAGGAGGCCATCGCTTTGGCCGACAAGGTCGTCGTCATGACCGCCGGCCCCGCGACCGTGAAGCAGGTCTTCGACATCGGTCTGCCGCGGCCGCGCAAGGTCGAGCAGGTGCGCCTGCAGCCGGAGTTCATCGACATCTACCGCGAGATCTGGGAGTCGCTCGGCGAAGAGGTCCGCATCACCCGTGAAAGAGGTGCCGCCCATGTCGCCTGAGGTTCTCAGCACACCGGTCGCCGAAACGGTCAAGACCCCGGACCGCGCGCACTCCAGGGCCCGCGCCGCCCGCAAACGCAAGGTGGCCGTCGGCTCCGCCCGCGTCCTGGTGCTGGTGGCCGTCCTCGGCTTGTGGGAGGCACTGTCCCGGGCCGAGGCCATCGATCCGTTCAACTTCTCGATGCCCTCGAAGATCTGGGACCAGATCTGGACCTGGATCATGCACGGCACCTCGCTCGGCTCACTCGGCGAGCAGATCTGGTACACGCTCTACGAGGCGCTGCTCGGCTGGGTGTTCGGTGTGGTGGCCGGTGTGATCCTCGGTATCGCACTGGGCCGCATCACGTTCCTCGCCGATGTCCTCGGCCCCTACATCAAGGTCCTCAACTCCATCCCGAGGATCGTCCTCGCCCCGATCTTCGTGATCTGGTTCGGCCTCGGACCGGTCTCCAAGGTCGCCTCGGCCGTGGTCCTGGTCTTCTTCCCGGTGTTCTTCAACGCCTTCCAGGGCGCCCGTGAGGTCGACCGCAACCTGGTGGCCAACGCCCGGATCCTTGGCGCGAGCGACCGCAGGGTGACGCTCCAGGTGGTCATCCCGTCCGCGACCTCGTGGATCTTCACCAGCCTGCACGTCAGCTTCGGCTTCGCCCTCATCGGCGCGATCGTCGGCGAGTACATCGGCGCCACCAAGGGCATCGGCCTGCTCGTCGCGCAGTCCCAGGGCACCTTCAACGCGGCCGGCGTGTACGCCGCGATGGTCATCCTCGCCGCGGTGGCGCTCGTCGCCGAGGGGCTGCTCACCTTCGCCGAGCGCCGCATCTTCCGCTGGAAGCCGGCGGACTCCGGAGACTGACGGCCCACTGCCGTACCGGCCCTCCGTCAAAGCCTTTCCTCTTCTCGCACCGCCTCTCACAAGGACGTGAACCTTCATGCGCAAGACCGCCAGATTCGCTGCGTCGGCCGCCGCCGGCCTGCTCGCCCTGTCCTCCCTCACCGCCTGCGCCAACGATCAGGCCAGCTCCACCACCGACTCCGGCAAGGGCGGAGGCGGCGGCAAGGGCGAGCACGTCAAGATCATGGTGGGTGGCCTGGACAAGGTCATCTACATGCCCGCGATGCTCACCCAGCGCCTCGGCTACTTCGCCGACGAGGGCCTGGACGTCGAGCTGCTGAGCGAGCCCGCCGGTGTCCAGGCCGAGACCGCGCTCGTCTCCGGCCAGGTCCAGGGCGCCGTCGGCTTCTACGACCACACCCTGGACCTGCAGGTCAAGGGCAAGAGTGTCGAATCCGTGGTGCAGTTCTCGCACGCGCCCGGCGAGGTGGAGGTCGTCTCCAACAAGGCGGCGGGCAAGATCACTTCACCGAAGGACTTCAAGGGCAAGAAGCTCGGCGTCACCGGCCTCGGCTCCTCCACCGACTTCCTCACCAAGTACCTGGCGGTCAAGAACGGGGTGAAGATCAGCGAGTTCACGCCGGTCGCCGTCGGCGCAGGCCCGACCTTCATCTCCGCGCTTGAGCAGGGCTCCATCGACGCCGGCATGACGACCGATCCGACCGTCGCGACGATCCTGGACAAGAAGGCGGGCAAGGTCCTGATCGACATGCGGACGCCGGAGGGGTCGCAGGAGGCGCTCGGCGGTCCGTACCCGTCGTCCAGCCTGTACATGCAGACGGACTGGGTCAACAGCCACAAGGAGACCGTCCAGAAGCTGGCCAACGCGTTCGTCAAGACGCTCAAGTGGATGTCCACCCACAGCGCCGACGAGATCGCCGCCAAGATGCCCGCCGACTACTCCCAGGGCAACAAGACGCTCTACGCGGAGGCGATCAAGAGCACGCTGCCGATGTTCACCAAGGACGGCGTCATGCCGGCGAACGGCCCGGAGACCGTGGAGAAGGTGCTCGAGGCGTTCAAGCCCGAAATCAAGAACGGCAACGTGGACCTCAGCAAGACGTTCACCACCGAGTTCGTTGAGAAGGCCGCGGGCTGACATCCGTATGCAAGGGGGGCAACGGCCTCTTCCCCTCCCCCCGAGCCGTCGCCTCAGTCGCGGGCCGCCCACACGTAACGGTGTTCCGGGCGGCCCGCGCCGCCGTACTTCAGCGTCAGCCGGGCCCGTCCGGTGCGCTCCAGGAACTTCAGACAGCGCTGGGCGGTCTGCCGGCTCACCCCGGTCCGCTCGGCGACCTCCTGGGCCGACAGGGGTCCGTCGGCCCGCATCAGGGTCCGGCGGACGAGTTCGGTGGTGGCGGGGGAGTGCCCCTTGGGCAGCCCGGGTTCCGGCGCCGCCGACAGCGCCCCGAAGAGCCGGTCGACCTCGGCCTGTTCGGCCTCGCCGCCACCGTCCAGGACACGGCGCAGCGCCGCGTACGCCTCCAGCCTGGACCGCAGCCCGGCGAAGGTGAAGGGCTTGATCAGGTACTGCAGCGCACCGTGCCGCATCGCCGCCTGCACGGTCGACACGTCCCGGGCCGCCGTCACCATGATCACGTCGGTCCGCAGGCCGCGACCGCGCATCTCCCGTACGACCGACAGTCCCGTGTCGTCGGGCAGGTAGTGGTCCATGAGAACCAGGTCGAGGCGCGGCAGCGTCTCGAGCCTGCGCAGCGCCTCGGCCGCGCTGTGCGCCTCACCGGCGACGTGGAAGCCCGGCACCTTCTCCACATAGGCGGCGTTGACCTGCGCGACCCGGAGGTCGTCGTCCACGATCAGGACTTCGATCACTGCTCCCCCTCATCCTCGCCGGTCCCGGCGGCGGTCCCGGCGGCGGGGCCGAGGGCGGGTTCCAGCGCCGGCTCCGGCTCGGCGAGCGCCTCGGGCAGTACGACCGTGAACTCCGCGCCGCCGCCGTGCGCCTCGCCCACCGCGACGGTTCCGCCCTGCCGCTCGGCGAGCCTGCGCACCAGGGACAGACCGATACCGCGCCTGCCGTGCGCCGGCGGCTGCTTGGTGGACCATCCCTCCGTGAAGATCAGGTCGCGCCGGCCCGCCGGTACCCCGGGCCCGGTGTCGCGCACCCGGAGCACGGCGGTACGTGCCTCCGCGCGCAGCTCGACCTCCACGCGCGCGTGGGGGGTCGCCGCGACGGCGTCGAGCGCGTTGTCGACCAGGTTGCCGACGATCGTCACCAGCCCCCTGGGGTCGACGACCCGGTCCGGCAGGTGCGTGCGGTCCGACAGCCACAGCGCGACCCCGCGCTCGGCCGCGACGGTCGCCTTGCCGACCAGCAGGGCGGCGAGCAGCGGGTCCTGGATCTTCTCGGTGACCTGCTCGGCGGTGGCCCGATGGTCTCCGACGACCTCTCCGACGAACTCCACGGCGTCGTCGTACATCTCCAGCTCCAGCAGCCCGAGCAGCGTGTGCATGCGGTTGGCGTGCTCGTGGTCCTGGGCGCGCAGGGCGTCGATCAGGCCGCGTGTCGAGTCCAGCTCCCGGCCCAGCTCCTCCAGTTCGGTGCGGTCGCGCAGGGTGGCGACGGCACCCTCGTCGTCGGTCGGCATCCGGTTGGCGACCAGGACACGCTGCCCGCGCACGGTGAGCAGGTCCGTGCCCGTCACCCGCCCGGCCAGGACGTCGGTCGTCCGGCCCTCCCCGAGCGCCTCGTCGAGGGACCGGCCGACCGCCTCGTCGCCGAGGCCGAGCAGCCGCTGTGCCTCGTCGTTGAGCAGCCGGATCCGCCCGACGCGGTCCAGGGCCACGACCCCCTCCCGGATGCCGTGCAGCATGGCCTCGCGCTCGGCGAGCAGCGCCGCGATGTCCGAGAAGGCCAGGTCCCTCGTCTGCCGCTGGACCCGCCGGGAGATCAGCCACGCGGCCAGCGCGCCCGCGGCCAGGGCGCCGCCGGCGTAGGCGAACAGACCCGGGATGGCGTCGATCAGCTTGGCCCGCACGCTGTCGTAGGCGATGCCGACCGACACCGCCCCCACGATGCGGTGGTCGGCGTCGTACAGGGGCACCTTGCCGCGTGCCGAGCGCCCCAGCGTGCCGGTGTCGATCTCCATGACCTTCCGGCCGGCCAGGGCCGTCTTGGGAGACGTCGACACGTGCTGGCCGACCTCCTCCGGATCCGTGTGCGACCAGCGCGTGCCCCGCATGTCCATCACCACGACGTACTCGGCGCCGGTCGCCTTGCGGATCCGTTCCGCCTCCCGCTGCACGGGACCGTCGACGCTCGGGGCGGTGTGCTGGAGGTCCCGTGCGATCTGCTGGTTCTCGGCGGTGGTCTCGGCGATGGCGAGCGCCCGGCGCATCGCCTGGTCGTCGAGCTGGTGGCCCAGTGGCGCGAGGAACAGGCCGGTCGCGAGCACGGCGACTCCCGCGGCGATCGCCAGCTGCATCAACAACACCTGCGAGAAGACGCGTCGCGGCAGGCCCAGCCGCCGGCGGCGCGCGGGAGGAGAGACGCTCATGACCATGACAGTACGTCGGGGCGCGGGTGCTGCTCCCGGGGTGTGGCGCGGATCTCCTGCCGTGCGCCTCAGTGGCCGGCCCCCGGACGGTGAGCCGTCAGCCGTCAGCCGTCAGCCGTCAGCCGTCAGCCGTCAGCCGGCGAGCCGATCGGTCGCCAGTTCGCGGACGGCGATCACTTCCATGCGCGTCGGCCCGCCCAGCAGCGACGCACCGCAGCTCTCCGGGTGCGGCGGCAGAGCGGCCCCCTGGCTCACGGTCACGTGCCAGCGGCGTCCGTCGGCATGGGCGACGGTGACCTCCCAGCAGGGCGCCGGGCCGTCGGTGGGCACGTCGTCGGTGCGCACGATGCTCAGCGCGTCCGCCCGGTACTCGCCCGCCGTCTCCCTCACCGCCAGTTCCGCGGCCTGTCCCGGTCGTTCCCAGGCCGTCCGGCCCCGGCAGCCGTCGAGGACCACCCGGCCCTCGCCCACACCGTGCAGGACCTCCTTGACGGCGTGGGCCTCGGCCCGGCCGTAGGCGTATCCGAACGGCAGCACGAGCAGCGTCGGAGAGAAGCGGTGGCCGCCCAGGTGGGTGACCTCCCAGACGTCCTGGACCCCGGAGGCGGCGAGTTCGGCCGCGAGGGGGCGGCCGAGCAGGGCGCAGCACTGGTCCCGCTTGCCGTTGGTGCACACCAGTGCGAGTGGATCACCTGTGTGAGGCCCGCCCTGGAGCGCGGCGTCGAAGGTGTGGTGGTCACCCCTGCCCAGGGCGGCGAAGTCCAGGTCCAGCAGGTGCTCCGGGTCGGCGGTCATGGCGCTGCGCAGCCATACGTTTCCCGGGACAGTGTGTGCCGCGTACACATGCCGTACGGACTGGGTGCGGCTATCGGCGTGCCGCCCCGGACGGCGGATGAGCGCGATCCGGACGCCGGTGCCCCGCGCCGCGCGCTCCAGCGCACGCCCGAGCGCGCGGTCCAGGTGGCTCGAAGTGAGTGCCTTGGCACCCCAGGGACCGGGCTGTTCAAGGAGCAGCCATGTCGTCGCCGTGGCCGCGGTGGCGGCCATCGGCTCGTCGAGCTGCCGGGAGGCGGTCGAGCACGTACTCACACAGGTGAGCCTAACCTGACTCGCGCCGGATCCACTTCAAGCCGCCGGAGTGATCTCCTCCGGAAGTCGCCGCAACGGCGGATCCGGCAGCCGTGATGCGCACGGCTCGTATCCTTGGTCGGCATTCCATCCTCGTGCGTGCGCCGGGCCGTGAGCCGGTGCACGCGTCGGCGTGAGAGAGGTCGAACGGTGAGTCAGCCGAGCCGGAACCCGAGTCCGAGTCGCAGCGCGGCGCAGATCCCGGTCGTGGTGCTCGCCGGATTCCTCGGCTCGGGGAAGACCACGCTCCTCAACCATCTGCTGCACCGCGGCGGCGGCAGCCGCATCGGCGCGATCGTCAACGACTTCGGGGCCGTCGAGATCGACGCCATGGCGGTCGCGGGAGCCCTCGGGGACTCCACCGTCTCCCTCGGCAACGGGTGCCTGTGCTGCGCGGTCGACGCCAGTGAACTCGACGTGTACCTAAACCGGTTGACGAGCCCGGCCGCCGGTATCGACGTCGTCGTCATCGAGGCCAGCGGACTCGCCGAGCCCCAGGAACTCGTCCGCATGGTGCTGGCGAGCGAGAACCCCAGGGTCGTCTACGGCGGGCTCGTCGAGGTCGTCGACGCCGCCGAGTTCGGCGACACCCGCGCGAGGCATCCCGAGATCGACCGGCATCTGGCGCTCGCCGACCTCGTCGTGGTCAACAAGACCGACCGGGCCGCCGACGGCGAGAAGGTGCTGGGACTCGTACGGTCCCTGGTCGACGGGGCCGCCGTCGTCCCGGCCTCGTACGGCAGGGTGGACCCCGAGTTCCTCTTCGACTGCCGGCCGAGCGAGGAGCGGGTCGGGCAGCTCTCCTTCGACGACCTGCACATGCCCGACGCGGAGGACGCCCACGACCACCACGCCGGGCATCTGCACGCCGGCTACGACAGCCTCTCCTTCGTCTCCGACATGCCGCTCGACCCCCGTCGGCTGATGCGGTTCCTGGACAGCCGCCCCGACGGGCTCTACCGGATCAAGGGATACGTCGGCTTCGGCCCGTACGATGCGCGCAACCGCTACGCCGTGCACGCCGTCGGGCGCTTCCTGCGCTTCTACCCCGAGCCCTGGCCGGACGGCGAGCCCCGCCTCACCCAGCTCGTGCTCATCGGTTCCGGCATCGACGCGGACGCCCTCGGCAAGGAACTGGAGGCGTGCAAGCAGGACGCCTCACACGCCGACGAGCACGGCATGTGGGGCGTCCTGCGCTACGTACGGGACCCCGAGGGGCACGACCCCGAGGACCCGGATCCGGCGGACCCGAGCCTGCCGGACCCGGGACCGGACCCGGCGGATCTGTCGGTCTAGCTAGACGGGCCCGGCGACCACCGCCACCGTCTTCGGCAGCGACACGCCCGAGCCGTCCCGGCGCGGGTCGACCTCCGGGAGTTGGGCCGGGCTGCCGTTCTTCTGGGCGGCCAGGACCGGGGTGGGACCCGCCCAGGCGAAGGCCAGGCAGTCCTCGCCCTTCAGGAACCGCTGGCAGCGCACGCCGCCGGTGGCGCGGCCCTTGCGCGGGTACTGGTCGAACGGCGTGACCTTGCCCGTCGTCTGCACGGAGTCGTCCAGCGTGCCGCGCGACCCGGCCACGGTGAAGACGATCGCGTCCGCGGCCGGATCGACGGCCGTGAACGAGATGACCTTGGCGCCCTCGGTGAGCTTGATGCCGGCCATGCCGCCGGCCGCGCGGCCCTGCGGGCGGACCTGGGAGGCCTGGTAGCGCAGGAGCTGGGCGTCGTCCGTGATGAAGACCAGGTCCTCCTCACCGGTGCGCAGCTCGACCGCGCCCACGATCCGGTCACCCTCCTTGAGCGTGATGACCTCCAACTCCTCCTTGTTGGAGGGGTAGTCGGGGACGACGCGCTTGACGACACCCTGTTCGGTGCCGAGCGCCAGGCCCGGCGACGACTCGTCCAGCGTGGTCAGGCAGACCACGGTCTCGTCGTCCTCCAGGGAGACGAACTCCGCCAGCGGCGCGCCGCCGGCGAGGTTCGGCGCCGACGTCGTCTCCGGCAACTGCGGCAGGTCGACGACGTTCACGCGGAGCAGGCGGCCCCCCGACGTCACCACGCCCACCTCGCCCCGGGCGGTCGCCGGGACTGCCGAGACGATCACGTCGTGCTTCTGCCGCTTGCCGTCCCCGCGCGCGAACGGGTCGCCGTTCGCCGTGCGGGCCATCAGGCCGGTCGAGGACAGCAGGACGCGGCACGGGTCGTCCGCCACCTGCAACGGCACCACGGCGGCCGGGGAGTCGCTCGCCTCCAGCAGCATCGTGCGCCGCGGAGTGCCGAACTTCTTGGCGACCGCGGCCAGTTCGGCCGAGACCAGCTTGCGCAGCTCCGCGTCGGACTCCAGGATCCGGGTCAGCTCCTCGATCTCCGCGACGAGCTTGTCCTTCTCCGCCTCCAGCTCGATGCGGTCGTACTTGGTCAGACGGCGCAGCGGGGTGTCCAGGATGTACTGGGTCTGGACCTCGCTCAGCGAGAAGCGCCGCATCAGGCGCTCCTTGGCCTGCGCGGAGTTCTCGCTGGAGCGGATCAGACGGATGACCTCGTCGATGTCCACCAGCGCGGTGAGCAGGCCCTCCACCAGGTGCAGCCGGTCGCGCCGCTTGCGCCGGCGGTACTCGCTGCGGCGCCGTACGACCTCGAAGCGGTGGTCGAGGTAGACCTCCAGCAGCTCCTTCAGGCCGAGCGTGAGCGGCTGGCCGTCGACCAGGGCGACGTTGTTGATGCCAAAGGACTCCTCCATCGGCGTCAGCTTGTAGAGCTGCTCCAGGACGGCCTCCGGCACGAAGCCGTTCTTGATCTCGATGACCAGGCGCAGTCCGTGCTCGCGGTCGGTGAGGTCCTTGACGTCGGCGATCCCCTGGACCTTCTTCGAACCGACCAGGTCCTTGATCTTGGCGATCACCTTCTCCGGGCCCACGGAGAAGGGCAGCTCGGTGACGATCAGCCCCTTGCGGCGCGCCGTCACGGTCTCCACCGAGACCGTCGCGCGGATCTTGAAGGTGCCGCGGCCGGTCTCGTAGGCGTCCCTGATCCCGGACAGGCCGACGATCCGGCCGCCGGTGGGCAGGTCCGGGCCCGGGACGTGCCGCATCAGGGCGTCCAGATCGGCGTTGGGGTGGCGGATCAGGTGGCGGGCGGCCGCGATGACCTCGTTGAGGTTGTGCGGGGGCATGTTCGTGGCCATGCCGACGGCGATGCCCGAGGAGCCGTTCACCAGCAGGTTCGGGAAGGCGGCCGGCAGCGCCACCGGCTCCTGCTCCTGGCCGTCGTAGTTGGGGGCGAAGTCGACGGTGTCCTCGTCGATGGACTCCGTCATCAGACCCGTGGCCTCGGCCATCCGGCACTCGGTGTACCGCATGGCGGCCGGCGGGTCGTCGTTGCCCAGCGAGCCGAAGTTGCCGTGGCCGTCGACGAGCGGGACACGCATCGAGAAGGGCTGGGTCAGGCGCACCAGGGCGTCGTAGATCGACGCGTCGCCGTGCGGGTGCAGCTTGCCCATGACCTCGCCGACGACGCGCGCGCACTTCACGTAGCCGCGGTCGGGGCGAATCCCCATCTCGTTCATCTGGTAGACGATGCGGCGGTGCACCGGCTTGAGTCCGTCCCGGGCGTCCGGCAGGGCGCGGGAGTAGATGACCGAGTACGCGTACTCGAGGAAGGAGCCCTGCATCTCGTCGACGACGTCGATGTCGAGGATCCTCTCCTCGTACGCGTCGTCGGGCGGCGGGGTCTTCGTGCTGCGGCGGGCCATCGCTGCCGGCTCCTTGCTGAAGCGTGACGGGATCTGACGCGGACCATTGTGGACCGCGCGACCGACAACGCGGACCACGCCCCGTCCCACAGGGCCGTTCCGCGATCCCGTCCCGCCTCCGGGGCGCCTCCCGCCGTCGGCTGCCGCGCCTTCTCCATCCCGTGGCCCTTGAGGGCGGTGGTGCTTCTGTGGCGCGTGCGAAGCCCTTTCGCGTCCCTTCCCGCCCCGCCGCCGCGGCGCGTGGCTTTGTCTCGCTCTCGGCGTACGGGTCGTGGGAACTTCGCCAGGGGTCCGCACGCTTGCATACAGTGGCAGGACCGGCAGGAAAAGGGCGGTTCGCAGACCGCCACCGCGATCGAAGGGACGTACATGCCCATGGGTCACACGGCCGCAGCCGAGGCAGACTCCGGCGGCCTGACAGCGACCGAGCACCGCCTGGCCAACGGCCTGCGCGTGGTGCTCTCCGAGGACCACCTGACCCCGGTCGCGGCGGTGTGCCTCTGGTACGACGTCGGCTCGCGCCACGAGGTCAAGGGACGTACCGGCCTGGCTCACCTTTTCGAGCACCTGATGTTCCAGGGCTCCGCCCAGGTCAAGGGCAACGGCCACTTCGAGCTGGTGCAGGGCGCGGGCGGCTCGCTCAACGGCACCACCAGCTTCGAGCGCACCAACTACTTCGAGACCATGCCCGCCCACCAGCTGGAGCTCGCCCTCTGGCTGGAGGCCGACCGCATGGGCTCCCTGCTCGCGGCGCTGGACGACGAGTCCATGGAGAACCAGCGGGACGTCGTCAAGAACGAGCGCCGCCAGCGCTACGACAACGTCCCCTACGGCACCGCCTTCGAGCGGCTGACCGCCCTCGCCTACCCGGAGGGCCACCCGTACCACCACACGCCGATCGGGTCGATGGCGGACCTGGACGCGGCCACCCTGGAAGACGCGCGCGCGTTCTTCCGCACGTACTACGCGCCCAACAACGCCGTCCTGTCGGTCGTCGGTGACATCGACCCGCAGCAGACGCTCGCCTGGATTGAGAAGTACTTCGGCTCCATCACGTCCCACGACGGCAAGCCCGAGCCCCGCGACGGCGCCCTGCCGGAGGTCATCGGCGAGCAGTTGCGCGAGGTCGTCGAGGAGGAGGTCCCGGCCCGCGCCCTGATGGCCGCCTACCGGCTCCCGCACGACGGCACGCGCGCGTGCGACGCGGCCGACCTGGCGCTCACCATCCTCGGCGGCGGCGAGTCCTCCCGGCTCTACAACCGGCTGGTGCGCCGCGACCGTACGGCCGTCGCGGCCGGCTTCGGACTGCTGCGGCTGGCCGGCGCGCCCTCCTTGGGCTGGCTGGACGTGAAGACCTCCGGCGACGTCGAGGTCCCCGTCATCGAGTCGGCCATCGACGAGGAGCTCGCCCGGTTCGCCGAACAGGGCCCCACGGCCGAGGAGATGGAGCGCGCCCAGGCCCAACTGGAGCGCGAGTGGCTGGACCGCCTCGGCACGGTCGCCGGCCGCGCCGACGAACTCTGCCGCTACACCGTCCTGTTCGGCGACCCGCAGCTCGCCCTGACCGCCGTCAAGCGGGTCCTGGAGGTGACGCCCGAGGAGGTCCGGGAGGCCGCCAAGTCCCGCCTGCGCCCCGACAACCGCGCGGTGCTCGTCTACGAGCCGACCGCCGCCGACGCGCAGGACGACGCCCAGGGCGCGGACGCCGCGGCCACCGACGAGACCGAGGAGGCGGCGAAGTGACCGAGCTCGCCACGATGGAGTTCCACCCCCAGCCCCGGGCCGGCGCGGCCAAGCCGTGGGCGTTCCCCGCGCCCGAGCGCGGGACGCTGGACAACGGCCTGACGGTGCTGCGCTGTCACCGCCCCGGCCAGCAGGTCGTCGCCGTCGAGGTGCTGCTGGACGCGCCCCTGGACGCGGAGCCGGCCGACCTGGACGGCGTCGCCACGATCATGGCGCGGGCCTTCTCCGAGGGCACCGACAAGCACTCCGCCGAGGAGTTTGCCGCCGAGCTGGAGCGCGCGGGCGCCACCCTCGACTCGCACGCCGACCACCCCGGCGTACGGCTGAGCCTGGAGGTCCCGGCCTCCCGCCTGGCCAAGGGGCTCGGCCTGCTGTCCGACGCCCTCAGGGCGCCCGCGTTCGCCGAATCCGAGGTCGAGCGCCTGGTGCGCAACCGGCTCGACGAGATCCCGCACGAGCTGGCCAACCCGGCCCGCCGCGCCGCCAAGGAGCTGTCCAAGGAGCTCTTCCCGGCCGGCTCGCGCATGTCGCGTCCGCGCCAGGGCACCGAGGACACGGTCGGCGCGATCGACTCGGCGGCCGTCCGCTCCTTCTACGACCGGCACGTGCGTCCGGCCACGGCCACTGCCGTGGTCGTCGGCGACCTCACCGGCGTCGACCTCGACGAGCTGCTGGGCCGGACCCTGGGCGCCTGGACCGGCTCGCCCGCCAAGCCGCGGCCCGTGCCGCCGGTGACCGCCGACGACACCGGCCGCGTGGTCATCGTGGACCGGCCCGGTGCCGTGCAGACGCAGCTGCTCATCGGCCGGATCGGCCCGGACCGGCACGACCGCGTGTGGCCCGCCCAGGTGCTCGGCACCTACTGCCTCGGCGGCACCCTCACCTCCCGCCTGGACCGCGTCCTGCGCGAGGAGAAGGGCTACACCTACGGGGTGCGGGCGTTCGGCCAGGTGCTGCGGTCGGCCCCCGACGGGTCGGGCGCCGCGATGCTCGCCATCAGCGGCTCGGTCGACACCCCGAACACCGGCCCGGCCCTGGACGACCTGTTCACGGTGCTGCGCAAGCTCGCCGCCGAGGGCCTCACCGACGCCGAGCGGGACGTCGCCGTGCAGAACCTCGTCGGCGTGGCGCCGCTGAAGTACGAGACGGCCGCCGCCGTGGCGGGCACGCTCGCTGACCAGGTCGAGCAGCACCTGCCCGACGACTACCAGGCGACGCTCTATCAGCAGCTCGCCGCGACCGGCACGGTGGAGGCGACCGCGGCCGTCGTCAACGCGTTCCCCGTGGACCGGCTGGTGACGGTCCTCGTCGGTGACGCGGCGCAGATCAAGGAGCCCGTCGAGGCCCTGGGCGCCGGCCGGGTCATCGTCGTCGCGGCCGAGTAGAGGTACCCCCGCGCCGCCGCGCCGCCGCACGCGCGGCGAACGGTACACGCGCGCGTGGGGCCCTGGTGACCGAAGCGTCACCAGGGCCCCACGATGTCCGAATTGAGGGGGAGGTTGCCTGTCTGCCCTGTGGTATGCGCTACAAAACATCTGATCCGTTTGGGAATGGAAAGCGGCCCCGTTTAGCGTCGGTCCGTCTGTTCGTCGGGCAGTGCGCCGCGTCCGCGGCACCGGACAGCCATCGCTGAGTCCCCGTACGGCGCGAGCCGGGGGAGCCGGGGACCCACCGTCCCTGGGGTGAATCGGACACCCGCGCACGCCGCGAGGGGGCCGTAGGAGACCTTCCTGCTCCGAACCCGTCAGCTAACCCGGTAGGCGAGAGGGAAGGAAAGGACCCACGTCTCCATGGCGTTCACCCGCGCCGCCGGGAAGCACCGCCGGCCGAGCCGGATGCACCGCACCACCGCCCGTGCGGCGGGCGTCGCGGCCCTGGCCACCACCGGCGTCATCGGCACCCTCGCCGCCCCGGCCCTCGCCGCGGAGGACCCCGCCCCCGAGGACACCGGCCTCACCCCGGTCGTCACCATCGGCGACAGCGTCGCCGAGAAGATCGACGCCCAGGCCCTCGCCCAGCACAGGGCCGCCGCGCGCAAGCAGGCCGAGGAGGCCGCGCGCAAGAAGGCCGCGGAACGGGCCGAGAAGGAGCGCGAGGCCAAGGCGCGCGCCGCCCGCGAGGCCGAACGCAAGCGTCTCAACGCCTTCGTGACGCCGATCCTCGGCTCCTACATATCGACCGGCTACCGCACCGGCGGCTCACTGTGGACCTCCGGCACCCACACCGGCATCGACTTCCACGCCGCGAGCGGCACCACCGTCCACGCGGTCGGCATCGGCACCGTCGTCGAGACCGGCTGGGGCGGGGCGTACGGCAACCAGGTCGTGATCAGGATGGCCGACGGCATGTACACCCAGTACGGACACCTGTCGTCCATCGGGGTCTCGATGGGCCAGCAGGTCGTCCCGGGCCAGCAGATCGGCCTGTCCGGCGCGACCGGCAACGTCACCGGACCGCACCTGCACTTCGAGGCCCGTACGTCCCCGGACTACGGCTCCGACGTCGACCCCGTGGCCTACCTCCGCCGGCACGGCCTCACCATCTGACCTCCCGCGCCGGCACACCGCCCGGCGCGTCACGCGAAACACCCGAAGCCCCGGCTCCCGAGCCGGGGCTTCCGGTGTTCCCCACCGTGTTCCCTTCCGGTGTTCCGGGGGCCCGCCGGGCACGCCGGGCACGCCGAAGCCGTGCCACCCCGTCCGGGCGGCACGGCTTCGGCGCAGGAGCGGTCCTGCCGGTCAGACGGTCTCGGGAAGCTCCCCGAGGCCCTCGGCGACCAGCTTGGCCAGCCGGTCCAGCGCGGCGTCCGCGCCGTCGGCGTCGGAGGCCAGGACGACCTCCTCGCCGCCCTCGGCGCCGAGGCCGAGCACGGCCAGCATGGAGGCCGCGTTGACGGGCGTCCCGTCGGCCTTGGCGATCGTCACGGGGATGCCTGAGGCCGTGGCGGCCCGGACGAAGATGGAGGCGGGGCGGGCGTGGAGGCCCTCGGCCCAGCCGACGTTGACGCGGCGCTCAGCCATGTGTTGCTGCCCTTCGGGTGATCAGGGTTGTCTAGACCAGTTTTCCACACGTGGAGCGAGCCCGGAGCGGGGGTGTGCGCCGCCCCGGGTGGCGTCGGACCGCGGCCTCGGTCCGACGTGTGTCCTCCACAGACTGCCTCGCGCCGCTGTCGGACGCGAGCCGTACGCTGGGGCCCATGCAGACCTCGCCGGACCGGCACGAGTACCCCGCCCACTGGGAGGCGGACGTGGTGCTGCGCGACGGCGGCACCGCACGGATCCGCCCCATCACCGCCGATGACGCCGGCCGTCTGGTCAGCTTCTACGAACAGGTGTCGGACGAGTCCAAGTATTACCGCTTCTTCGCGCCCTACCCGCGCCTGTCCGCGAAGGACGTCCACCGCTTCACGCACCACGACTTCGTGGACCGGGTGGGACTCGCGGCCACGGTCGGCGGCGAGTTCATCGCCACCGTGCGCTACGACCGCATCGGCGCGGACGGCATGCCCGCCTCGGCGCCCTCCGACGAGGCCGAGGTCGCCTTCCTGGTGCAGGACGCCCACCAGGGACGCGGGGTCGCCTCCGCGCTCCTGGAGCACATCGCGGCCGTCGCCCGCGAGCGCGGCATCCGGCGCTTCACCGCCGAGGTGCTTCCGGCCAACACCAAGATGATCAAGGTGTTCACGGACGCCGGGTACGTCCAGAAGCGCAGCTTCGAGGACGGCGTCGTACACCTGGAGTTCGACATCGAGCCGACCGACCGGTCGCTGGCCGTGCAGCGCGCACGGGAGCAGCGGGCCGAGGGGCGGTCGGTGCGGCGGCTCCTGGTGCCCGGCTCGGTCGCCGTCATCGGCGTGGGCCGCACGCGCGGCGGCGTGGGCCGCAGCATCCTCGACAACATCCGCGACGCCGGGTTCACAGGCCGGCTCCACGCCGTGAACCGGGCCTTCGGCGAGGACTGCCGGGAGATCGACGGGGTGCCCGCCCGCCGCTCGGTGCGGGACATCGACGGGCCCGTGGACCTCGCCGTCGTCGCCGTGCCGGCCGAGCGCGTCCCGGACGCCGTCACCGAGTGCGGCGAGCACGGGGTGCAGGGGCTCGTCGTGATCTCCGCGGGCTACGCGGAGAGCGGCCCCGAGGGACGCGAGCGGCAGCGCGCCCTCGTGCGGCAGGCGCGCACGTACGGCATGCGGATCATCGGGCCCAACACCTTCGGGATCATCAACACCTCGCCGGACGTCCGGCTGAACGCCTCCCTCGCCCCCGAGTTGCCCCGGCCCGGCCGTATCGGGCTGTTCGCCCAGTCCGGGGCCATCGGCATCGCGCTGCTGTCCCGGCTGCACCGGCGCGGCGGCGGGGTCACCGGGGTCACGGGCGTGTCGACCTTCGTGTCGGCCGGCAACAGGGCGGACGTCTCCGGCAACGACGTCATGCAGTTCTGGTACGACGACCCCGACACCGATGTCGCCCTGATGTACCTGGAGTCCATCGGCAACCCGCGTAAGTTCACCCGCCTGGCCCGGCGTACGGCGGCGGTGAAGCCGCTGGTCGTGGTGCAGGGCGCGGGCTCCGCCCCGCAGGGGCACGCGGTACGGGCGACGCGGCTGCCGCACGCGACGGTGTCCGCGCTGCTGCGGCAGGCCGGCGTGATCCGGGTCGACACCATCACCGAACTGGTCGACACCGGCCTGCTGCTCGCCCGGCAGCCGCTGCCGCCGGGCCCGCGGGTGGCGATCCTCGGCAACTCCGAGTCGCTGGGCGTGCTGACCTACGACCGCTGCCTCGCGGAGGGGCTGCGCCCCCAGCCGCCGCGGGACCTGACGACGGCGGCGTCGGCGGAGGACTTCCGGGACGCGCTGTCCCGGGCGCTCGCCGACGAGACCGCCGACGCGGTGGTCGTCACCCTGATACCGGCGCTGGGGGAGGGGGCCGCCGAGGACTCGGCCCTGGCCGAGGCGCTGCGCTCGGCCGCGCAGGAGGTCCCCGGCAAGCCGGTCCTGGTCGTGCACGTCGAGTTCGGCGGCCTGGCGGAAGCCCTCTCCGCCGCCACCAGCACGGCCCCGGCACCCGGCCCGGGCCCCCACCCGGGAGCGACCCCCCTCCTGCCACCTCCCACGACACCCCGGCCTGCCGCGGCGTCCCCGGCGGGTCCGGGGCACCAGGCGGACCGGGCATCCCTGGCAGACCCGAATCCCGAGACCGGCACAGGTCCAAAGGCATGCACGTCAGGACCTCGGCGAGGTCCGGGCCAGGCTTCCGCCACGGGGTCGCAGCTCCGCCCCGGCTCCCGGTGGCCGTCCCCTGCCGTGCCCGACAGGGCCGCGGCCGGGGGCGCAGGTCCCGCGGGTGTGGCGGCGGGCGGTGCCGGGCCCGAGCCGGCCCCCACCGGGCCGCGGCTGATCACCGCCTATCCCGCTGCCGAGCGTGCCGTGCGGGCCCTTGCCGAGGCGGTCCGGTACGGCCAGTGGCGGCGGGAGGCCGTGGAGCCGGGGAAGGTGCCGGAGTACGAGGACATCGACGAGAAGGGCGCCGCCGAATTCATCGGCGGACTGCTCGAGCGCGGGCAGGGCCTCACGCTCGGCACGGAGGAGACCTGCGAGCTGCTCGGCCGGTACGGCATCCACGTGCGCCGGGCCCTGCCCGCGCCCACCCCCGACGCCGCCGCGGAGGCCGCCCGCGCCCTCGGCTACCCCGTCGCCCTGAAGGCCACCGCCCCGCACCTGCGGCACCGCGCCGACCTCGGCGGCGTACGCCTCGACCTCACCGACGAGGATCAACTCCGCCGGGCCTACGCCGAGTTGACCGACCTCTTCGGTAAGCCCGAGGAGCTGCGGCCGGTGGTGCAGGCGATGGCACCCCGAGGGGTCGACACCGTCGTGCGCGCGGTCATCGACCCGGCGGCCGGCGCGGTGCTCTCCTTCGGGCTCGCCGGGGTCGCCTCCCAGCTGCTCGGCGACATGGCGCACCGGCTGATCCCCGTCACCGACCGCGAGGCCACCTCCCTGATCCGCTCCATCCGCACGGCACCCCTGCTCTTCGGCTGGCGCGGCTCGGCCCCGGTCGACACCCCCGCGTTGCAGGAGCTGCTGCTGCGCGTGTCACGGCTGGTCCACGACCACCCGGAGGTCGTCGCCGTGACCCTGGAGCCGGTCGTCGTCGCCCCGCGCGGGCTGAGCGTCCTCGACGCCACCGTGCGCCTGGCACCCCCGCCCGCCCGCGACGACCTCGGCCCGCGCACGCTCCCGGTGTACTGAGCGGGGTTCCCCTCTCAGGAGCGGTGCCTCGCAGTCAGCGCGCCCCCGTAGGATGGACGGCATGGCCAAGACCAGTACGACGACCCAGGGGCTGCGTTCGGCGATCGAACGCAGCGGTTACTACCCGGCTCTCGTGGCCGAGGCGGTGGAGGCCGCCGTGGGCGGTGAGCCCATCCGGTCGTACCTGGTCCACCAGGAGACCACGTTCGACCAGAACGAGGTGCGGCGACACGTGACGGTGCTCGTCCTCACCGGCAACCGCTTCATCGTCAGCCACACCGACGAGCAGGCCGCCGACAGCACCTCCCCGACGCCGTACGCCACCACGTCCACGGAGTCGGTGAAGCTCGACCGGATCTCGTCGGTCGTGGTCAGCCGCGTGGTCGCCAACCCGGAGCAGTACACGCCGGGCACGCTGCCGCGGGAGGTCGTGCTGACCATCGGCTGGGGCGCCGTGTCCCGGATCGACCTGGAGCCCGCCGCCTGCGGCGACCCCAACTGCGAGGCCGACCACGGCTACACCGGCAACTCGACGGCGGACGACCTCAGCCTGCGCGTCAGCGAGGCCGGCGACGGCCCCGAGACAGTGCGGCAGGCCCTCGCGTTCGCGCAGTCCATCTCCGAGGCCACCGCGGACCCGACCCGCTGATGACCCGCCCCTTCTCCCCCGACGACGCCACCGCCTGGGGCCACCCGGAGCCGCTGGCCGTCGAGTCCGCACCCGTGCCCGAGTACGGAACCGGCTCGCTCGCCGACCTGCTGCCCACACTGGCCGCCGGCATGGGCGTACCGCGGATGACGGCCGCGATCGGCGAGCTGGCCCCCGCCGACCGCGCGTGCGTCTTCCTGATCGACGGCCTCGGCTGGGAGCAGCTGAAGGCGCACCCCGCGGACGCGCCCTACCTGACCTCCCTGCTCGGCAGCTCGCGCGGCGGCACCGGCCGCCCGATCACCGCCGGGTACCCGGCGACCACGGCGACCTCGCTCGCCTCCGTCGGCACCGGCCTGCCCCCGGGCGCGCACGGCCTGCCCGGCTACACCGTGCGCAACCCGGCCACCGGCGCGCTGATGAACCAGCTGCGCTGGCAGCCGTACAGCGATCCGCGCGCCTGGCAGCCCCACCCCACGGTCTTCCAGCTCGCCCAGCAGGCGGGCGTGCACGCCGCCCAGGTGTCCTCCCCGGCCTTCCAGAACACCCCGCTGACCAAGGTCGCCCTCAGCGGTGGCACGTTCGTGGGGCGGCTGACCGGCGAGGAGCGCATGGACGTCGCGGCCGAGCAACTCGCCGCCGCCGACCGGACGCTCGTCTACACGTACTACTCCGAACTCGACGGCGCCGGCCACCGCTACGGCGTCGACTCCGACACCTGGCGCGGACAGCTGATGCACGTCGACCGGCTCGTCCAGCGCCTGGCCGAGCAGCTCCCGCCGCACAGCGCGCTCTACGTCACCGCCGACCACGGCATGGTCGACGTCCCGTTCGACGAGCAGCACCGCATCGACTTCGACGAGGACTGGGAGCTGCGCGCCGGCGTCGCCCTGCTCGGCGGCGAGGGACGCGCGCGGCACGTGTACGCGGTGCCGGGCGCCGAGGACGACGTGCTCACCTGCTGGCGCGAGGTGCTCGGCGAGCAGTTCTGGGTCGCCTCCCGGGAGGAGGCCCTCGCGGCGGGCTGGTTCGGGCCGCGCGTCGACGACCGGGTGTACGCCCGGATCGGCGACGTGGTCGCCGCCGCCCGCGACGACGTCCTGCTCATCGCCTCCGAGCAGGAGCCGAAGGAGTCGTTGATGGTCGGCAACCACGGTTCGATGACCCCTGCCGAGCAGCTGGTCCCCCTGCTGGAAGTACGCTCCTGAGGCCCCTTCCCGCCCTGCCGGCTGTACACCACCGTCCTCCTCACTCGCCGAAAGGTGCCCAACTGCTCATGCCCGAGCTGGTGTTCTTCTCCGGAACCATGGACTGCGGGAAGTCGACACTGGCTCTCCAGATCGAGCACAACCGCTCCGCGCGCGGACTGACGGGCATGATCTTCACCCGTGACGACCGGGCCGGGCAGGGCAAGCTGTCCTCGCGTCTCGGCCTGGTGACGGACGCGGTGGAGGTCGAGGACGGCGTGGACCTGTACGCCTACCTCGTCGAGCACCTTTCGCAGGGCCGGCGCGCGGACTACGTGATCGCGGACGAGGCCCAGTTCCTCGCGCCCGAGCAGATCGACCAGCTCGCCCGCGTGGTCGACGACCTGGAGATGGACGTCTTCGCCTTCGGCATCACGACGGACTTCCGCTCCAAGCTGTTCCCCGGCTCCCAGCGCCTGGTCGAACTGGCCGACCGCGTCGAGGTCCTCCAGGTCGAGGCCCTGTGCTGGTGCGGCGCCCGCGCCACCCACAACGCCCGCACGGTGGGCGGCGTCATGGTGGTCGAGGGCGCGCAGGTCGTGGTCGGCGACGTGACCCGGTCCGCGGACGAGATCGGCTACGAGGTGCTGTGCCGCCGCCACCACCGCCGCCGGATGACGGCCGCCTCGGCCCGGGCGGCGGCGCTGTCCCCGGACGTCCTGCCTGTGACCGCCGACTGACCGAGCACCTAGCACCGCCGCCGTGTGGCCGCTGCCGAGGCCCGCACCGCGGCGCTGTCACCGGATGTCCTGCCGATATCACTCTTCTGAGTGACACCTGCCGTCAACACGGCTTGCCGGAATCAACGCGAACTCTGGATCAGGGCGAACCGGGCCCCCTCGGGATCCGTCACGGTGGCCACGCGGCCGTGGGCGGTGTCCCGCGCGGGGGTGAGGACCCGGCCGCCCAGGGCGACGAGGCGTTCGGCCGCCTCGTCGGTGTCGGCGACCTCGAAGTACGTCGTCCAGTGCGGACCCCGGTCGCGGGGCAGGGCCCGGCCCACCCCGTGCACTCCGGCGACCGGACGGCCGTCGAGGTGCAGGGTCACCCGGTCGACACCGGCGGAGCCGTTCGGCTTCCGCTCGTAGCCGAACAGCCTGGTGTAGAAGCCGGTGACGCCCCCGGTCTCGTAGGTCAGCAACTCGTGCCACACCGGTGTGCCGGGCAGACCGGCGACCTCCGCGCCCGGGTGCGCCCGGGACTGCAACAGGCCGAAGACCGCGCCCGACGGATCCGAGCCGATCACCAGCCGCCCGGCGCCGCCCGTGTCCAGTGGACCCACCCCGATCGTGCCGCCGCACAGCCGTACCGTTTCCGCCGTCAGGTCCACGTCGTCGGAGGCGAGATACGGCGTCCACGCCATGGGCAGGTGCCGACCGGGCGGCAGTTGTCCGATGCCGCCCACCTCACGGCCGTTCAGGAGGGCCCGCACGCAGGGGCCGAGCCGGCTGGGGCCGGGCTGGAACTCCCAGCCGAAGAGCTCCGCGTAGAACGCCTGGGCGGCGGCCATCCCATGCACCATCAGGCTCACCCGGCACGGTGTGCCGGGCCTGTGCCGTGCGGGTGCCCGGCCGTTCGGGACGCCAGGCTCCGGTGCCTCGGTCATCGTCACCTTCCCCTCGGCCCCTGCGGCGGCCGCCTCGATTCCGTTCTCCGGACCCCGAGCCGACGCTCCGCCATCCGTGCCGGGCGCGCGGGCGCGCCCCTAAGCGCCCGCGAGGCCGGGTCCCGTCCGGAGGGTGCCCGGTGTGCGGTGTCCCGCCTGTTTCGCCGCGCTTACCGATGGATGTCGATCGGCTGTACAGCATGTGGCCGATCCCGTACGCATCGTGATCGGACCTGTCCGGCCGAGCAGAGTAGCCCGACCTGGACCCTGTGGCCACCCCGTGCGCAAGGATGGTGGCCATGAACGCCATCATCTCCGCATCCGATCTCGCGAGCGCCCTCGCGGAGCCCCGGCCGCCGGTGCTGCTCGATGTCCGCTGGCAGCTCAGCCTGGCCACGGCGGCCGGCGCGGCGCCCTTCGACGGGCGCGCCGCCCACGCGGCCGGGCACATCCCCGGTGCCGTCTTCGTCGACCTGGACCGCGAACTGGCCTCGGCGCCGCGCGGAAACGGCCGCCATCCCCTGCCGGACCTGGAGGTGTTCGGCGCCGCGATGCGCCGTGCCGGGGTGTCCGCGGACCGGCCGGTCGTCGTCTACGACGGCGGACAGGGCTGGGCGGCGGCCCGCGCGTGGTGGCTGCTGCGCTGGACCGGGCATCCCGACGTGCGGGTCCTGGACGGCGGCCTCGCGGCCTGGGAGGGCCCCCTGGAGACCGCCGTGCCCGAACCGGCCGAGGGCGGCTTCGTACCGAAGCCCGGGGCGCTGCCGCTGCTCGACGGCGACGGGGCCGCGGCGCTGGCGCGGTCCGGAGTGCTGTTCGACGCGCGCGCGGGGGAGCGGTACCGGGGCGAAGTGGAGCCGATCGACCCGGTGGGCGGCCACATCCCGGGCGCGGTGTCCGCGCCGACCACGGAGAACGCGGGCCCGGACGGGAGGTTCCTGCCGGCCGCCGAACTCAGGGCACGGTTCGCGGCGTTGGGCGCGGACGACGGACGAGACGTCGGCGTCTACTGCGGCTCCGGCGTCTCCGCCGCGCACGAGGTGCTGGCGCTGGCCGTCGCCGGGATCCCGGCGGCCCTGTACGTCGGCTCGTGGTCGGAGTGGTCCTCGGACCCGTCCCGGCCGGTCGCGGTGGGGCCGGATCCTCAGTGACGGCCGGTCAGCGGGTACGACCCCGGGGGACGTGTACGAAGAAGGGCCGCACCCGGCGGGCGCGGCCCTTCAACCTCGTACGGCCTTGCTACTCCTGCTTCTTGCGGCGCGTGCCGAACACGATCTCGTCCCAGCTCGGCACGGCGGCCCGGCGGCCGGGTCGGACCCCGTCCGCCTCGGCCTGGCGGTCGGTGGCGCCGGTGAGGCGGTCGCGGTGGCTGGTGACGGAGCGCGGCATGAGGACGTCCGCGTAGGCGGACCCGGCCGAGGCCGCGGGGGCCGGGGGCTCCTCGGCCACCAGGTCCTCCTCGGGCTCCTCGACGGGTTCCGGCGCGCGCTCGGGCACCACCAGGTCGCCGCGGAAGCTCGGCACCGCCTCCAGCAGGCTGGTCAGCGTGTCGCGCTCGCCCACGCTCTCCTCGGCGGGCTCGGGCGCCTGTCCCGGCAGCGCCGGACGGTCGCGGTCCCGGTCGAAGGAACGCTCGCGCGGCAGACGCGCGATGCGCGGTACGAACGGAAAGCTGGGTTCCGGGGCGCCGAGGTCGTCGGACTCCCCGATCAGCGCGCGGGCCTCGTCGTCGACGGCCTGCACCAGGCGCCGCGGCGGGTCGTAGGTCCAGCTCGCCGAGTGCGGTTCGCCCGCGACCCGGTAGACCAGCAGGACCTCCCAGGTGCCGTCGTCGCGGCGCCAGGAGTCCCACTGGGCGGTGTCCTTCTCGGCGCCGCGCAGCAGCAGCCGCTCCTGGACGGTCTCGCCGAGCAGCGGACCGGAGTTCTCACCGGGCCGACGGACGGGAGTCTTGCGGGCGCGCTCGGCCATGAAGGCGCGCTCGGCGAGCACGGGGCCCTCGAAGCGCCGTACCCGGTCGACGGGGATACCGGCGAGCTGGGCGACCTCTTCCGCGGTCGCGCCCGCTCGTATCCGGGCCTGGATGTCGCGGGGGCGGAGATGGCTCTCCACCTCGATCTCGATCTGGCCGAGGCGGGGACGGTCGCCGCGCACGGCGGCGCGGAGCCGTTCGTCGATCGGAAGCGTGTACTCCGTGCTGTCCGCAGCCTTCAGCACCAGCCGTGTGCCGTCATTGGAGACGGCCACGACACGCAGTTCGGGCATGGGGACCTCCCGGGTGGTGCCTGCCGACGTCACGTGCGTCGCTGCTTCCGCTAGTCGAGTGTGGCCTGCCCGGGTGCAGCCTGCCACAACCTTGCCGAGTTGCCCGGCGTGTCGGGCGCGGGCCCTGGAACGCCGTTATGGCACGGTTACCTGTTTACAACGCTAAGTGACCAACTCCGTCACCCCGTGCAACCAGCCCCCTCCCGGCGGTCCAGCAAGGTCCGGACACCCCGAAGGGAGGCCGGGCCCAGGGATCACAACGGTACTCCATTCGGGCCACGTGCGTGGATTGGCGCGCCGCCCAACTTCTCGCCAGAGGTGGTACTCGGTCGCCCTCGACCGCTTTTTCGATCATGCCCGTGGCGAACTTCACTTATTCACCGCAAACGGAACTAACGGTTTCGTCCGTACGTCCCTTTCTCGTGCAGTCGGCCGATCTACAGACGGAAGATGCGGCCGTGTCCGACAGAGGCAGGCAAGGTCCGGTAATGAGTGAAAGGTCCGATGGCGGTGGTGAGCCGAGTGCCGGCGAGGAGGTGAAGAGGAGGCGGATCGAGCTGAGCGTGGCTCAGGTCGCGGGCAGCGCCGTGGCGGCGGTGGTGGCCGCGAAGCTCGCCTCGTACTTCGGCGTCTACGGCACGATCCTCGGGGCCGGTGTCGTCAGCGTCCTGGCCACCTGTGGCGGCTCGGTCTTCCAGCACTTCCTCCGGCGTACCGGCGAACAGCTGCGCGGGGTGGCCGCCTCCACGGGACCGGTACCGGGACCGTCCCCGGCGACCGCTCCCGCCGGGCGGACCCCGCCGCCGGTGGGCGAGTTCACCGAGGGGACCGTCTACCGGGCCCGGATCAAGAGCTGGAAGCGGCCCGTGCTTGCCGCCGCCCTCGTCTTCGGGGTCACCATGGCCGGAATCACCGCCTACGAACTGGTGTCGGGCGACAGCTTCAGCGGCGGCAGGGGCACGACGGTCGGCTACGCCGTGACCGGCCACCGCACCCCGTCCGTGACGCCCGACGGGCCGGCTCCCACCTCCTCGCCCACGCGGACGCCCGGGACCGGGACCGGGACCGGGGACGGGGCACGGCCGGGCGATGCCGCCTCCGGCAGCCCCGACCGGGGCACCGGGGTGAGCCCGGCGCCCACACCCGAGGCCACGGGGAACGGCGGGAACAGCGGCGGCACCGGGGACACCGGGAGCGCGGGCACCGACGGCACGGGGGCGGGCAAACCGTCCGACGCCGGCACCACCGCCCCGGCACCCGGCGCGAGCGCTACGGCCCCAGCACCCTCCGCAAGTAGTCGTTCTGGAACAGCCGCTGGGGATCCAGCCGGTCCCGCAGCGCCGTGAACTCCCCGAAGCGCGGGTAGACCGCAGTGAGTTGGCCGGCGTCCCTGGTGTGGATCTTGCCCCAGTGCGGCCGGCCCTCGTGCGCGGTGAAGATGTTCTCCGCGGCCGTGAAGTACCGCTGGTAGGGGGTGCCCTGGAACATGTGGACCGCGATGTACGCGCTGTCCCGGCCCGAGGCGGTGGACAGCGTGATGTCGTCGGCGGGCGCGGTGCGCACCTCCACCGGGAAGCTCACCCGCAGTCCGGAGCGGTCGACCATCGCCTTCAGCTCGCGCAGGGCGTCGGCCAGGGCCCCGCGCGGCACCGCGTACTCCATCTCCAGGAAGCGCACCCGGCGCGGCGAGGTGAAGACCTTGTAGGGGATGTCGGTGTACGTCCGCGCGGACAGCGCGCGGCTGGAGATCCCGGCGATCGACGGGATGGTGGCGGGCACCGCGCGGCCGACCCAGTTGGCCACCTGGAAGACGCCGTTGGAGAGGAACTCGTCCTCGAACCAGCCCGCCAGCCGCCCCACCGGCTGCTCGGGGCCGGCGCTGCGGTTGTTGCGCTTGGTGTTGGTACTGCCGGTGTGCGGGAACCAGTAGAACTCGAAGTGCTCGTTCTCCGCCCAGAGTTGGTCGAACTCCGCGAGCACCCGGTCCAGGCTCATCGGTTCCTCGCGGGCGGTGAGCAGGAAGATCGGCTCCACCGCGAAGGTGAGGGCCGTGACGATCCCCAGCGCGCCCAGGCCGATACGGGCGGCCGCGAAGACGTCCGGATTCTCCTGCGCGGAGCAGGTGAGCACCGAGCCGTCCGCCGTGACCAGTTCCAGCCCCTTGATCTGGGCGGCGATCGAGGCCGACTCGCGGCCCGTGCCGTGGGTGCCGGTGCTGGTCGCCCCGGACACCGTCTGCTCCATGATGTCGCCCATGTTGGTGAGCGAGAGGCCCTCACGCGCGAGAGCGGCGTTGAGCCGCTTGAGCGGAGTGCCGGCCTCGACGGTGACCGTCATGGCCTCGCGGTCGATCTCGCGTATGCCGGTCAGCAACTGGGGGCGGATCATGACGCCGTCCGTCGCGGCGATGCTCGTGAAGGAGTGACCGGTGCCGACGGCCTTCACCCTCAGCCCGTCCTCGGCGGCCCTCCGTACGGCGACGGCGACGTCCTCCACCGTCGCCGGCGTGACCTCCCGCCCGGGGCGCGCGCCGACATTGCCGCCCCAGTTACGCCACGTGCCGTTCCTCGCGCTCGTCGTGCTGCTCAACGAAGCCTCCCCGCCGCGTAGCCGGCCTGCTGAGCCGGCGGTACCCGAGGAAACCGACCGCGACCGCGACGGCCCCGGACACCGCCGGAACCCCGTACCCGGCCCGCGCCCCGGCCGCGTCGATCACCCAGCCGGCCACCGAGGAGCCCAGTGCCACCCCGACCGCGAGCCCGGTGCTCACCCAGGTCATGCCCTCGGTCAGGTGCGAGCGTGGTACGTGCTCTTCGACGAGGGCCATCGTCGTGATCATCGTGGGAGCGACGGACAGGCCCGCAACGAACAGCGCCACGGCCAGAAACGGCAAGTTTCCGACCAGTAGGAGGGGGATCATACTCACGGCCATCGTGCAGATGCCCAGCAGCCAGCGCCGGGCGGGCGGTCCCGCGAAGCGCAGCAGGCCGAACACGACGCCCGCCGCGCAGGAGCCCGCCGCGTACACGGCGAGCACGACGCTCGCGGCGCCCTTGTGTCCCTGCTGGTCCGCGAAGGCGACGGTGACCACGTCGATCGCCCCGAAGATCGTCCCGGTCGCCACGAACGTCAACACCAGCACCTGGAGCCCGCGCGCACGCAGGGCCGAACCGCCGCCGCCCTGCTCGCGCGGGTGCGGAGCGGGCTCGGTCGCGCGCTGCGCGGTCAGCCAGAACACGCCCACAGCCAGGAAGCAGGCGGCCAGCAGCGGCCCCGCCTCCGGGAACCAGGCCGTGGACAGTCCGATGGAGACGATCGGCCCGAAGATGAAGCAGGCCTCGTCCACCACCGACTCGAACGAGTAGGCGGTGTGCAGCTGCGGCGTCCCCCGGTACAGGGCCGCCCAGCGCGCGCGGACCATCGCGCCCAGACTGGGCACGGAGCCGATCCCGGCCGCGCAGACGAACAGCACCCAGTCGGGCCACCGGAAGTGCGCCGCGCACAGCAGGACCGCCGAGGCGGTCAGCGCGACGAGGGTCGCGGGGCGCAGCACCCGGCGCTGCCCGTGCCGGTCGACCAGCCGGGAGATCTGCGGGCCCAGGACCGCGGCGGCCAGCGCGATGGTGGCCGACAGCGCGCCCGCGAGCCCGTAGCGCCCGGTCAGCTGCGAGATCATCGTGACCACGCCGATGCCCATCATCGACAGCGGCATCCGGCCGAGGAACCCCGCGGCGGAGAAACCCTTGGAGCCTGGAGCGGCGAACAGGGCACGGTACGGGCTGGGCACAGGGTCTCCGCGGATCCGGTAAGGCGTGAAGGAAGCTGATACAGCTTACGGACCGGACGACTCCTGCGCACCACCCCCCTACGGGCTCCCGCGCACCTCGCTCACGGGCCGGGACCCCTTACGGGCCGGGATCCCGCCCGTCGGTGCGGGGTGGCAGGATCGAGGCATGCCTGACGTGCTCGACGCCACCCCGTACGACGCCCTGCTCCTGCTCTCGTTCGGCGGCCCCGAGGGGCCGGACGACGTGATCCCGTTCCTGGAGAACGTGACGCGCGGGCGCGGCATCCCCACCGAGCGCCTGAAGGAAGTGGGCGAACACTACTTCCAGTTCGGCGGGGTCAGCCCGATCAACGACCAGAACCGTGCCCTGCTCGACGCCCTGCGCAAGGACTTCGCCGACCACGGCCTCGACCTGCCGGTCTACTGGGGCAACCGCAACTGGGCCCCGTACCTGACGGACACCCTGCGGGACATGGTCCGCGACGGCCGCCGCCGCATCCTGGTCCTGGCCACCAGCGCCTACGCCTCCTACTCCGGCTGCCGCCAGTACCGCGAGAACCTCGCGGACTCGCTCGCCGCGCTCGAGGCCGAGGGCCTGGACCTGCCGAAGGTCGACAAGCTGCGGCACTACTTCAACCACCCGGGCTTCCTCCAGCCCATGATCGACGGGGTGCTGGAGTCGCTCGCCGGCCTCCCCGAGGACGTCCGCGACGGCGCGCACATCGCCTTCTGCACCCACTCGATCCCGATCTCCGCCGCGGACACCTCCGGCCCGGTCCCCGGCCACGGGGACGGCGGGGCGTACGTCCGCCAGCACCTGGACGTGGCGCGGCTGATCGCCGACGCGGTCCGCGAGCGCACCGGCGTCGCCCCCCCCTGGCAGCTCGTCTACCAGTCGCGCTCCGGTGCCCCACACATCCCGTGGCTGGAGCCCGACATCTGCGACCACCTCGAGGAGCGGCACGCCGCGGGGGCCCCGGCCGTCGTCATGGCGCCCATCGGCTTCGTCTCCGACCACATGGAGGTCCTGTACGACCTCGACACCGAGGCCACGGCCAAGGCCGCGGAACTGGGCCTTCCGGTGCGCCGCTCCGCCACTGTCGGCGCCGACCCGCGGTTCGCCGCCGCCGTCCGCGAACTGATCGTGGAGCGTGCCGCCACCGAGCGCGGACAGCAGGTCACGCCGTGCGCCCTGGGTTCGCTCGGAGCGGACCACAACCTGTGCCCGGTGGGCTGCTGCCCGGCCCGTACGCCCCGGCCCGCCGCCGCGGGCGCCGACAGCCCCTACGCGTGAGGAGCCCCGTGACCGACACCCTGCCCGCGGAACTGCTGCAACTCGCCCGCCAGGCGGCCGCACGCGCCGGAGAACTCCTGCGGGACGGCCGCCCGGCGGACCTGGCGGTGGCCGCCACCAAGTCCAGCCCGATCGACGTCGTCACCGAGATGGACATCGCCGCCGAGAAGCTGATCACCGGCCTGATCGCCGACCGGCGCCCCGACGACGGCTTCCTCGGCGAGGAGGGCGCCTCCGTCGAGGGCACGAGCGGCGTCCGCTGGGTGATCGACCCGCTCGACGGCACCGTGAACTACCTGTACGGACTGCCGACCTGGGCCGTCTCCATCGCGGCCGAGCAGGACGGCGAGGCGGTCGTCGGCGTCGTGACCGTCCCGATGCGCGGCGAGTCGTTCCACGCCGTGCGCGGCCGCGGGGCCTGGGCCACCGGGGCCTGGGCCGGCGAGCGCAAGCTGTCCTGCCGCGCCGCGCCGCCCCTGGACCAGGCCCTGGTCGCCACCGGCTTCAACTACGTCGCCGAGGTCCGCGCCCACCAGGCGGACGTGGCCCGCCGGCTGATCCCGCTGCTGCGCGACATCCGTCGCAGCGGCTCGGCCGCGGTGGACCTGTGCGACGTGGCGATGGGCCGCCTGGACGGCTACTACGAGCGCGGTCTGAACGCGTGGGACTTCGCCGCGGGCGACCTGATCGCCAGGGAGTCGGGCGTCGTGACGGGTGGCCGCCCGGGAGAGCGTCCGTCCCGCGAGCTGACGGTCGCGGCCACCCCGGGCGTCTTCGAGCCCCTCCAGAGCCTCCTGGAGGAGCACGGCGCCTGGCACGACTGAGGGCACGGCAGGAGCACCACGCACAGCGGGACCCCGGCGCTGGATTCGCCGGGGTCCCGCTGTGCGCGTGCAGGCTGGTCAGACGCCGGACACGCCGACCTCCACACCGTGTTCGGCGGCGAGGCGGCGCAGGTCGTCGAGTTCGGCCAGTTCGACCTCGACGAGGAAGTCGTCGCCGTCGTCACGGGCCCGCGTCAGATCGGACTCGGTCGCCTTTATGCGCTGCAGAAGTCCTGCGGTGAATGCGTCCATGCTTGCGCCCCCTCGTCCTGGGTCGGTGGGTCGGTGGCACGGGGGTGTGCCGTTCGGAAGGGACGATCACGTCTCAGCAGGTGCCCGGCGCTGCCCGACCGGGCGGCGACGGCGCTGGACACCCACACCCACTCTGCGAAAGTGGATCGCGGAGTACCGCATGGTGCTGCGGCACATGCAGAGCGTGATCGCGGGGTGTAAACCCGTCCTCCCCCGACTCCTCGCGGCGGAAACCTCCACCGGACAGAAAATTCGGGATTCGCGGCCCCTTCGCCCGCCGCTCGCCTCCCGTCCACCGGCCGCTTCCACGGCTTACCGCCGACTTATGGCCCAAAAGGGCAGGATGGATGCACACACTCATGAGAACGCCTGCCGGCGTGCGCCCCGAGCGGCGCTACGCGGGTGGACACAGGAAGGACAAGACGTGCGCGTACTCGTCGTCGAGGACGAGCAGCTGCTCGCCGATGCGGTGGCCACCGGACTGCGCCGGGAGGCCATGGCCGTCGACGTCGTGTACGACGGTGCGGCCGCCCTGGAGCGCATCGGCGTCAACGACTACGACGTGGTCGTCCTCGACCGCGACCTCCCGCTGGTGCACGGCGACGACGTCTGCCGCAAGATCGTCGAACTGGGCATGCCGACGCGCGTGCTGATGCTCACCGCCTCCGGCGACGTCAGCGACCGCGTCGAGGGCCTGGAGATCGGCGCCGACGACTATCTGCCCAAGCCCTTCGCGTTCAGCGAGCTGACGGCACGCGTGCGTGCTCTTGGCAGGCGTACCAGCGTGCCCCTGCCGCCCGTCCTGGAGCGCGCCGGGATCAAGCTCGACCCCAACCGCCGCGAGGTCTTCCGCGACGGCAGGGAGGTCCAGCTGGCGCCGAAGGAGTTCGCGGTCCTGGAGGTCCTCATGCGCAGTGAGGGCGCCGTGGTCTCCGCGGAGCAGCTGCTGGAGAAGGCCTGGGACGAGAACACCGACCCGTTCACCAACGTCGTGCGCGTCACGGTGATGACGCTGCGGCGCAAGCTCGGCGAGCCCCCGGTGATCGTCACCGTGCCCGGCTCCGGCTACCGGATCTGATCAGCCGTGGCCGCGACCCCGGCGCCGCCCCAGGCGCCCCCGAAACCCACCTGGGACCCCAGAAGGCCGGAGCCGACCTTCCCGTGGCTGCGTCCGACCATCCGGATACGGCTGACGCTGCTGTACGGCGGCATGTTCCTGATCGCCGGCATCCTGCTGCTGTCGATCATCTACCTGCTCGCCGCGCAAGGCCTGCGCACCGGCAACCAACCGCTGTTCAAGATCGTCGACTTCAACGCCCTGAGGGTCACCAGCACCGACTGTCCGGGCGTCGACAACGGCAACCTGTCGCTGTCGGAGTTCAACGCCGCGATCAGCGCCTGCATCGACCACCAGCGCCAGGCCGCCCTGGACAGCCTGCTCAGCCGCTCGCTCCTCGCCCTGCTCGGTCTCGCCGTGATCGCCTTCGCGTTCGGCTACGCGATGGCCGGCCGCGTGCTGTCCCCGCTCGGCCGGATCACCCGCACCGCCCGCGCCGTGGCCGGTTCCGACCTGTCCCGGCGGATCGAGCTGGACGGCCCGGACGACGAGCTGAAGGAGCTCGCGGACACCTTCGACGACATGCTGGAGCGGCTGCAGCGGGCCTTCACCGCCCAGCAGCGCTTCGTCGGCAACGCCTCGCACGAGCTGCGCACACCGCTCGCGATCAACCGCACGCTCCTGGAGGTGCAGCTCTCCGACCCGCATGCGCCGATGGAGCTCCAGCAACTCGGCAAGACCCTGCTGGCCACGAACGAGCGCAGCGAACAGCTCGTCGAGGGCCTGCTGCTGCTCGCCCGCAGCGACAACCAGATCGTCGAGCGCAAGCCGGTGGACCTCGCCGAGGTCGCCTCGCAGGCCATCGACCAGGTGCACGGGGAGGCGGAGGCCAAGGGGGTCGAGATCCGGGGCGAGCGCAAGCCGGCGGTCGTCCAGGGCAACGGCGTGCTGCTGGAGCGGATCGCCCTGAACCTGGTGCAGAACGCGGTGCGGTACAACGTGGCCGAGGAGGGGTGGGTGGAGGTCGTCACGGACGCCCAGCACGGTCAGGCGATCCTCGTCGTCACGAACACCGGACCGGTCGTCCCGGCGTACGAGATCGACAACCTCTTCGAGCCCTTCAGGCGGCTGCGCACCGAGCGCACCGGCAGCGACAAGGGTGTCGGCCTGGGCCTGTCCATCGCCCGCTCCGTGGCGAGGGCGCACGGCGGGCACATCTCGGCCCAGCCGCGTGAGGGGGGTGGGCTCGTGATGCGAGTGGCGCTGCCGATCTGAGATCATTGCGCCGACACGCGGGGATGTTCGCTTTGCGCGGAAATTCCCGGGGCCGTTCCCGGCCTCACCGTGTGTGATCGATCACAGGAGCGGTTTTCCAGCCACCTACTCTCCGTGGCCATGCGAACCCTGGAAATGCCGGAAAAATCCCGGTTTTCAGGGGGCATGATCACGGGAAGTACACGGTGAGACCGCTTTGGAGCGGGGCATCCGGACCGTGTACGGTCCCGATCGCCATCCAAGCCGATCACTCTTGAGGAGTGCGGTTGGGTGTCGATTGAGTAACAGACCTTGATGTGAGGCAAAATCTCCGCCTCAGGTCGGGCACAAGTCCGGCCTCTCACGCGTTACGTGCGCTGGAGACACCGCATACACCCAGAGGGGGAGAGCGACATGGCAACCGATTACGACACCCCACGCAAGACCGACGACGACGTCGACTCGGACAGCCTGGAAGAGCTGAAGGCCAGGCGGAACGACAAGTCGACCTCCGCTGTGGACGTCGACGAGTTCGAGGCCGCCGAAGGCCTGGAGCTGCCCGGCGCAGACCTCTCGAACGAGGAACTGGCCGTCCGGGTACTGCCCAAGCAGCAGGACGAGTTCACTTGCATGAGCTGCTTCCTGGTGCACCACCGCAGCCAGCTGGCCCGGGAGAAGAACGGTCAGCCGATCTGCCGCGACTGCGACTGAGGCAGGGTCGGCCGTGACCGGCTCGACCCCTCCTTGGAAGCGCCGCATCCCCCGCGGGGGAGCGGACTCGTGGCCGTCCGACGGCTCCCACGGCGCGCGTGACGACGAGCAAGGGCCATCCCGTACATCCGACCCGAACGGATCGGCGGGATCGCCCGCGCTCGCATCGGTCTCCGGACGCGGTGACCCCGCCGTCCCGGCGGGTGAACCCGCGCCCGTGGCCCGGCGGCAGGCCGCCGCGATCCGGCACCGGGCCCGGCAGGCCGGAAAGGCGGCCAGAGACGGCGCGCGCGTGAGCGGCGGCCATGCCAGGGCGGTCTTCTGGTACCTCACCGACCGCGTCATCGACATGGCCCCGCGGATCCCCGTACGGGACCTCACCACGTTGCGCCGGCAGTTCCCGGGCCTCGGGCCCGAACAGCTCGCGGACAAGCTGGTGGCGGGTGCGGCGGGCGCCTCCTCCACGGTCGGAGCGGGCGTCGGGGCGGCGGCGATGCTGCCGGTACCGCCCGCGATGCCGACCCAGCTGGCCGCGGAAGTCACCGGAGTCGCGGCGATCGAACTCAAGCTGATCGCGGAACTCCACGAGGTGTACGGGGCGCGGCCCCCCGGAAATCTGAAGGCCCGCAGTACCGCGTATCTGACCGTCTGGTCGCACGAGCGCCGGATCGACGTGCGGAATCCGTCGACGATCGACCTCGCCCTCGGGGGCAGGATGAGGCACCAGTTGCGCCGGCAGATCATGAAGCGGACGGCGCGGGGCCTGCCCAAGCTGACGCCCTTCATGGTGGGCGCCGCGGCCGGTGCCGTCATGAACCGGCGCGAGACCAGGAGGCTCGCCGCCCGCATCCGCGCCGACCTGCGCAAGATCCAGGTCCCGTGGGACGAACTGCCCCCGCTGCCGCCCCTGGAGGCGCCCGGACGTCCACTGCCGCTCCAGGATCCCGACCGCGGCTCCGACGGCGTTGAAGGCCCCGACACCACCGGCGGCTCCGGGGGACCCGGGAGCTGACGAGCCCGCCCTGGATCACCTGTATCAGGATCACCTGTACAGGGCCGTGCGGCCCCTGGCTAGGCGGCCCCTGGCTACGCGGCCCCGGGCTACGCGGCCCCGGGCTCCGCGGCCGCCCGCGCCGCGCTCAGCGCCTGGGCCAGCCGCTCCGGCTCCCGCGTCGACAGGTACAGGTAGGGCGTGGGGTCCTCCGGGTCGGTGACGATGACCCGCAGCGCCCCGGGAATGTAGGCGCGCAGCAGCAGGAAGGCGCGGGTGTCGGCCTTGTGGGTGCGCCAGGCGCGCGCCTCCTCCGCGTCCAGCACCTCCGCCTCGCCGAGCGCCGTGACCGGGATCTTCGCCTCGCCCGCGATCAGCAGACCGCCCACGACCCGGATGCGCGGCGAGCCGTAGGAGCTCGCCACGACCGCCGCCGCCGCGGTGCCGCCGACCAGGCCGCCCAGCATCGGCAGGGTGCCGATGGGGAGCAGGATCAGGGCGCAGGAGATGCCCAGCAGAAGGCTGATAAGCCACCAGGAACGGGGCGCGGTGAGGCGTTCTTCGTACGGTTGGGCGGAGAGCTGCATGAACCCAGCTTGGCACGGTGTCGGGCGCACGCCGACGCGCGGGTAAGGTCTGCGCCTGTGAGTGGTAGTTCCGCAGCTCTTCAGCCCCCGCCCTACGCCGTTGATCCGGTCCGGCACCCCGACGCCCCCGCGCCCGGCGAACTCATCGGCTCGCACTACGCGGCGTGTTTCGGCTGCGGCGGGGAGCAACCGCACGGGCTGCACCTCCAGGTGCGGGCCGGCGAGGGTGTCCGCATCACCGCCGAGTTCACCGTGCAGCCCGCCCACCAGGGCGCGCCCGGCCTCGCCCATGGCGGGGTCCTCGCGACCGCCCTCGACGAGGCCCTCGGCTCGCTGAGCTGGCTGCTGCGGACGATCGCCGTGACCGGTCGGCTGGAGACGGACTACGTGCGCCCGGTACCGGTCGGCACCACCCTGCATCTGGAGGCCGAGGTCACCGCGGTGGCCGGACGGAAGATCTACTCCAGGGCCACCGGACGCGTCGGCGGCCCCGACGGGCCGGTCGCCGTCCGCGCCGAGGCCCTGTTCGTCGAGGTCAAGGTCGACCACTTCGTCGATCACGGCCGCGACCGGGAGATCCAGGCCGCCATGAACGACCCGGACCAGGTCCGGCGCGTCCGCGCCTTCGAGGTGAACCCGTGAACCGTGAGCCCCTGAACGTGCTGATCCGGCGTGTCGACGCCGACGTACCGCTTCCGGCGTACGAGCACCCCGGTGACGCGGGCGCCGATCTGCGCACCACCGTGGCGTGCGAACTGGCCCCGGGGGAACGGGCCGTACTGCCCACGGGTGTGTCTGTCGCGCTCCCGGAGGGGTACGCGGCCTTCGTGCACCCGCGATCCGGACTCGCCGCCCGCTGTGGTGTCGCCCTCGTGAATGCCCCGGGGACGGTTGATGCCGGGTACCGTGGGGAGATCAAGGTGATCGTGGTGAATCTCGACCCGCGCGAGTCCGTGCGGTTCGAGCGCTTCGACCGGATTGCCCAACTGGTCGTCCAGCAGGTCGAGAGGGTCCGCTTCCAGGAGGTGGCGGAGCTTCCCGGCTCGGCGCGGGCCGAGGGGGGCTTCGGGTCCACCGGCGGCCACGCCGCCGTGGACGGCGCGAGCGGCACGAAAGGCCGGGCCGTCGTGGGCGGACCGGCGGGTGGGAATCGATACGCTTCGGTCGTATCCGACCGGGAAGGACAGTGACGTGTTCGGACGTCGCAAGAAGAAGGGTGCCGCCGAGGACGCGGCCGGCGAGGCCGAGCAGGTCGTCGACAGCGTCGACACCGAGGCGGACGCGGACGTGGAGGGCGAGCGCGAGCGTGTGCGGCTCGAGCCCGAACCGCGGCCCGACGGGCCCTGGGACGGCTCCGAGGTGCGCGAGCCGGCCGAGGGCCGGGTGGACCTCGGCGGCATGTTCGTGCCCGGCATCGAGGGCATGGAGCTGCGGGTCGAGGTCGCGGGCGACGCGATCGTCGCGGCGACCGTCGTCCTGCAGGACAGCGCCATCCAGTTGCAGGCCTTCGCCGCGCCCAAGCGCGAGGGCATCTGGGGCGAGGTGCGCGAGGAGATCGGCAGCGGCATCACCCAGCAGGGCGGCATCGTCGACGAGGTCGAGGGGCCGCTGGGCTGGGAGCTGCGCGCGCAGGTGCCGGTGCAGCTGCCGGACGGCACGGGCGGTTACCAGGTCGTGCGGTTCGTCGGCGTGGACGGTCCCCGCTGGTTCCTGCGCGGAGTGATCTCCGGGCAGGGCGCGGTGCAGCCGCAGGCGGCCGGACTGCTCGAGCAGATCTTCCGGGACACGGTCGTGGTCCGCGGCGAGGGCCCGATGGCGCCCCGCGACCCGATCGTCCTGAAGCTGCCGAACGACGCGCAGATGGTGCCCGAGGGCGTCCAGCAGGACGAGGGCCAGTCCCGCTTCTCCGGCGGGATGGGCCAGCTCCAGCGCGGACCGGAGATCACCGAGGTCCGCTGAGAGCGGTCACCGACAGGACTCAGGGCCGTACCTCACGGGGTGCGGCCCTCCGCTGTGCGCGGCCTTCTCCGCGGTCCCGGCCGGAAACCTTCGCGAACGTCCGTCCGTTCGGTTGGTGATCGCATGTTGAAGGGACGGGCGCGGCTGGTGATACTGGCGCCCGGTCCACGGGGGACGGAAACGGGGAGGGCACATGAGCCAGGTGATCAACGAGACCATGGTGCGGGTCGAGGACGTCCACAAGTCCTACGGACAGGCGGCGGCCGCCGTGCACGCCCTGCGCGGAGTCTCCTTCGAGGTGCCGCGGGGCGAACTGGTCGCCCTCAAGGGCCGCTCCGGCTCCGGCAAGACGACGCTGCTCAACATCGTCGGCGGGCTCGACGAGCCGGATCGGGGACGGGTCCACGTCGACGGTCGCGACCTGTCCGAACTCGGCGAGGACGGCCTTCTCGCCCTGCGTAGGGACCGCATCGGGTTCGTCTTCCAGTCCTTCGGGCTCATCCCGATCCTCACCGCCGCGGAGAACGTCGGCGTGCCGATGCGACTGCGCCGCGCCGATCCGCGCGCCCGGGAGGAGCGCGTCGAGCTGCTGCTGTCCCTGGTCGGCCTCGCCGACCACGCCCGGCAGCGGCCCGGTGAGCTCTCCGGCGGCCAGCAGCAGCGCGTGGCCATCGCCCGCGCCCTCGCCAACGAGCCGGCGCTGCTGATAGCCGACGAGCCGACCGGCCAGCTCGACGCGGAGACCGGTCACGCCGTGATGGAGCTGCTGCGCGCGGTCGTCCGCAGCGAGCAGGTCACCGCACTGGTCGCGACCCACGACGCGACCCTCCTGGACCTCGCCGACCGGGTTCTGGAACTGCGCGACGGCAAGATCGTCGAGTCGTGACGCCCTGACGCCGTCTCGCTGCCGCGCCGTGACGCCCTGACGTAGTGACGTCGTGGCGCCGCGACGCCGTAACGCTGTGGCGTCCACACGTCGTAAGCCGTGACGCCGTGCACGTCAGGGTTGCGTCAAAGACGGCCGACCACCCCCGCGCGACCCCTTATGTCGCGAATATCGGCCGTAGGGTCGATGCGGCATACACACGGCATCCACAGCCGTGAGGGGAAGACAATGGGGCCATGGGACGCGGCAAGCTTCGGATCTACCTCGGTGCGGCACCGGGCGTCGGCAAGACGTACGCGATGCTGTCCGAGGCACACCGCCGGGTGGAGCGGGGCACCGACTGCGTCGTGGCGTTCGTCGAGCACCACGACCGGCGGCGCACCGAGGTGATGCTGCACGGCCTGGAGCAGGTTCCCCGCAAGGCGCTGGAGTACCGCGGGACCACCTTCACCGAGATGGACGTCGACGCCGCGCTGCGCCGCGCCCCGGCCGTCGCCCTGGTGGACGAACTCGCCCACACCAACATCCCCGGCTCCCGCAACGCCAAGCGCTGGCAGGACGTGGAGGAACTGCTCGCGGCCGGCGTCGACGTCATCTCCACGGTCAACATCCAGCATCTGGAGTCCCTCGGCGACGTCGTCGAGTCGATCACGGGCATCCGGCAGCGCGAGACCGTCCCGGACGAGGTGGTGCGGCGGGCCGACCAGATCGAACTGGTCGACATGTCGCCGGAGGCCCTTCGCCGCCGGATGGCGCACGGCAACATCTACAAATCGGACAAGGTCGACGCCGCCCTGTCCAACTACTTCCGGCCCGGCAACCTCACCGCGCTGCGCGAACTGGCCCTGCTGTGGGTGGCCGACCGGGTCGACGAATACCTCCAGCGCTACCGCAGCGAGCACCAGGTCTCCAAGATCTGGGGCTCGCGCGAGCGCATCGTGGTCGGCCTGACCGGCGGCCCCGAGGGGCGCACGCTGATCCGCCGGGCGGCCCGGCTGGCCGAGAAGGGCGCCGGAGGGGAGGTCATGGCCGTCTACATCGCCCGCAGCGACGGACTGTCCTCCGCCTCCCCGAAGGAACTGACCGTCCAGCGCACCCTCGTGGAGGACCTGGGCGGCACCTTCCACCATGTCGTCGGCGACGACATACCCGCCGCGCTGCTCGACTTCGCCCGCGGGGTCAACGCCACCCAGATCGTGCTGGGCTCCTCGCGCCGCAAGACCTGGCAGTACGTCTTCGGACCTGGCGTGGGCGCCACGGTGGCCCGCGAGTCGGGCCCCGACCTCGACGTGCACATCGTCACCCACGGGCAGGTCGCCAAGGGGCGGGGACTGCCGGTGGCCCGCGGCGCCCGGCTCGGCCGCGCCCGGATCGTCTGGGGCTGGACGGTCGCGGTCGCCGGACCGGTGGCCCTCGCGCTGCTGCTGAACACCGGGGACATCGGCCTGGCCAACGACATGCTGCTGTTCCTGGCCCTGACGGTGGCCGCGGCCCTGCTGGGCGGGTTGCTGCCGGCGCTCGCCTCGGCAGCCGTCGGATCGTTTCTGCTGAACTACTACTACACCCCGCCCCTGCACCGGCTGACCATCGCCGACCCCAAGAACATCGTCGCCATCGCGATCTTCGTCGGCGTCGCCGTGTCCGTGGCCTCGGTGGTGGACCTCGCGGCCCGCCGCACCCACCAGGCCGCCCGGCTGCGCGCCGAGGCGGAGATACTGTCCTTCCTCGCGGGCAGCGTGCTGCGCGGCGAGACCAGCCTGGAGGCGCTCCTGGAGCGGGTCCGCGAAACCTTCGGCATGGAGTCGGTGGCGCTGCTCGAACGGCAGAGCGACGTGGACCCCTGGACCTGCGCCGGCCGCGTGGGCACGGGCGGACCGCTCCAGCGCCCGGAGGACGCCGACGTGGACATGCCCGTCGGCGACCACATGGCGCTGGCGCTGACCGGACGGGTGCTGCCCGCCTCCGACCGCCGGGTGCTGGCCGCCTTCGCGGCCCAGGCCGCCGTCGTCCTGGAGCGCCGGCGCCTCCAGGAGGAGGCCGACCGGTCCCGCGCCCTCGCGGAGGGCAACCGCATCCGCACCGCGCTGCTCGCCGCCGTCAGCCACGACCTGCGCACACCGCTCGCCGGGATCAAGGCGGCCGTCTCCTCGCTCAGGTCCGAGGACGTCGAGTGGTCCGAGGAGGACCGCGCCGAACTGCTCCAGGGCATCGAGGAGGGCGCCGACCGGCTCGACCACCTCGTGGGCAACCTGCTGGACATGTCCCGCCTCCAGACCGGCACCGTCACCCCGCTGATCCGCGAGATCGACCTCGACGAGGTGGTGCCGATGGCGCTGGGCGGGGTGCCCGAGGACAGCGTGCACCTGGACATCCCGGAGTCCCTCCCGATGGTCGCCGTCGACCCCGGGCTGCTGGAGCGCGCGGTCGCCAACCTGGTGGAGAACGCCGTGAAGTACAGTCCGCCGGACGAGCCGGTGCTGGTGTCCGCCAGCGCCATGGCCGACCGGGTCGAGGTCCGGGTCGTCGACCGCGGACCGGGCGTCCCGGACGAGGCCAAGGACCGCATCTTCGAGCCGTTCCAGCGGCACGGCGACGCCCCGCGCGGAGCAGGCGTCGGCCTCGGCCTCGCCGTGGCGCGCGGCTTCGCCGAGGCCATGAGCGGCACGCTCGAGGCCGAGGACACGCCCGGCGGCGGTCTGACGATGGTCCTCACCCTGCGGGCCGCGGAGAGCCTTCGCGTCCCCGCACGACTCGCCGAACCAGAAAGGCAAACCACATGACGCGGGTGCTGGTGGTCGACGACGAGCCGCAGATCGTGCGTGCGCTCGTGATCAACCTCAAGGCACGCAAGTACGAGGTCGACGCCGCCTCCGACGGCCGGACCGCCCTCGACCTCGCCGCCTCCCGCCACCCCGACGTGGTCGTCCTCGACCTCGGCCTGCCCGACATGGACGGAGTCGAGGTGATCAGGGGCCTGCGCGGCTGGACCCGGGTGCCGATCCTGGTGCTGTCCGCCCGCCACTCCTCCGACGAGAAGGTCCAGGCGCTGGACGCGGGCGCCGACGACTACGTCACCAAGCCTTTCGGCATGGACGAGCTGCTGGCCCGGCTGCGGGCCGCCGTCCGCCGCGCCGAGCCCGTCGGGAGCGGCGAGGACGGCGTGCTGGTGGAGACCGAGGACTTCACCGTCGACCTGGCCGCGAAGAAGGTCAACCGGGCCGGCAAGGACGTACGGCTCACCCCGACCGAATGGCATCTGCTGGAGGTGCTGGTGCGCAACACCGGCCGGCTGGTCAGCCAGAAGCAGCTCCTCCAGGAGGTGTGGGGACCGTCGTACGGCACGGAGACGAACTATCTGCGCGTGTACATGGCACAGCTGCGCAGGAAGCTGGAGGCCGACCCCTCGCACCCCAAGCACTTCGTCACCGAGCCGGGGATGGGCTACCGCTTCGAGAAGTGAGCGGTTACGTCGTCCTCCAGGCACCCCGGTACGCTTCAGACATGAGTGCTGTTCCTCGTTCCGAAAAGCCGGCGGGCCGGTTTCGGCGCATGCTCGACCGGCTTTCCTCGTCACAGGAGGACCTGGAGTCCGAGGAACTGCGGGAGGACGCCGAGACCGCGGGCTGTACGCGGATCGGCGACTGCACCGACCGGCAGATCGTCACGGTTACTGGTACCTTGCGCACGGTCACCCTGCGTCCACGTGCCGGAGTGCCGGCCCTGGAGGCCGAGTTGTTCGACGGCACGGCCGCGCTGGACGTGGTGTGGCTCGGCAGGCGCTCCATCGTCGGGATCGAACCGGGGCGCAAGCTGATCGCATCGGGCCGGATCTCGATGAGCCGGGGCCGCCGGGTGCTGTTCAACCCCAAGTACGAACTGCGACCCCTCGGACGGGAGTAGCCGGTGACGTCACTCGACAAGCCGACCCAAGACACGAATGCCGACGACGATGCCCGGGCGGCGACGGAGGCCGCGCTGTTCGAGGCGTTCGGCGGGGTGCGGGGCATGGTCGAGACGGTGCTGCCCGGCCTCCTCTTCGTCACGATCTTCACGATCAGCAAGGACCTGCACTGGTCGGCGATCGCCGCACTGGCCGTGTCGCTGCTGCTGGTCGTGGTCCGGCTGGCGAGGCGGGACACCGTCAAGCACGCCTTCAGCGGTGTCTTCGGCGTCGCCTTCGGTGTCGTCTTCGCGATGATGACCGGCAACGCCAAGGACTTCTACCTGCCCGGCATGCTCTACACGCTGGGCCTGGCCGTGGCCTACATCGTGACCACGCTGGCCGGGGTCCCGCTGATCGGCCTGATGCTCGGCCCGGTCTTCAAGGAGAACCTCTCCTGGCGCACCCGCAACCCGGGCCGCAAGAAGGCCTACGCCAAGGCGAGCTGGGCCTGGGGCCTGATCCTGCTCGCCAAGTGCGCGATCCTCTTCCCGCTGTACTGGTGGGCCGACACCACCCAGCTCGGCTGGGTCCTGGTCACGCTGAAGATCCCGCCGTTCCTGCTGGCGGTCTGGCTGACCTGGGTCTTCCTCGCGAAGGCGCCCGCGCCCATCGACGTGTTCGCGGAGATGGAGGCGGAGGAGAAGGCCGAGGAGGAGCGCAAGGCGGCCCTGGCGCAGGAGGACGGCGAGGCACCGGCCGCCGGCCGTCACCGCCGCCAGACCTGATCCTGCTCGCCAAGTGCGCGATCCTCTTCCCGCTGTACTGGTGGGCCGACACCACCCAGCTCGGCTGGGTCCTGGTCACGCTGAAGAT
>NZ_JBEYTS010000018.1:0-133983 GCF_040643155.1 Streptomyces sp. NPDC047453
CCCGCCTCGCCCGCCACGCCCGCCGCCGCATCCTCCGCATCGAGCGGACCTGGCCCTGGGCGGCAGCGTTCACCACCAGCTGGAACAGGCTCACGAAGCTTCCGGCCGCCACCTGACGGCCGGCTCACACCGCGACGAGGACCAGGAAGGAGGAGAACCCGCATCCTCCGGGCCCGTGGAACCCGGCGCACCCCGCGGCGTCACGCGACGGCCCGTCCTCCAACGGCAGAGGACATTACGGGCGAACAGCCGCACCGATCAGCGACCGAAACCCGCTGACGAATCGAGGCTAACGAGTCATCTCATTCGGCGAGTCTGCGGTACTGCACGTACCTCCGACGTGCGGGTGTTCCGTCTGGGTCAGTGAACTTGGCCTGATAATAGATCAGTTGGCCGGTAGTCTGATCAGCGCCCAGTCGCCGTCTCCCGCATTCGGGAGCTGACATGTGTCGTCGTCGCCCCCATTGGGGTGCTGACACAAAAGGAGAAGCCTTGTCCGGCAAGGACTACAGCTACGACATCCCGGACCACCCGATCGAGTACATCAAGGTGGACCCCAGGACCATCAAGTTCGACCCCCGCGCACAACGCAACCTCAACAAGGCCCGTGCGCAAGCCATCGCTGAGAAGTTGGTCCCCACCGCCCTCGGGACGCCGATCCTGTCGCGGCGCGAGGATGGTCTGTACGCGGTGGACGGCATGCACCGCGTCTACGCCTGCCAGCTCATCCTGACAGGGAAGGTCTCGGTCTCGGAGGAAGTTCGCGAGGCTGTCCAGACCATCACCTGCGAGGTCCACTCCGGTCTCTCGATGGCCAACGAGGCGTCGCTGTTCATCATCAAGAACAAGGAGTCCTCGAAGGTCGGCCCGAATGACGAGTTCAGGATCGGTGTGCTGGCTGGGCACCCGCTCTTCCAGGACACCAACACCGTCCTGGAAAAGCATCAGCTCAAGGTTGGCAGCAGCAGCGTCAACGGTGTGCGGGGCATCAAGGGGATCCTCAGCATCGTCATGGAGCACGGCCCCGAGATCCTGGACCTGTCGCTCACCATCGCCGAGGATGCCTGGGGCCGCACTCCCGACACCTGGCACTCCGTCACTATCGGAGGCATTGCCACGGTGATGTCCAAGCACTCCGATGAGCTGAACCCCCAGGAGTTGGCGCAGAAGCTCAAGCGCCAAGGTGACCCCACTTCCTTCAGGGCCAAGATCCAGACCATCGCCACCAACAACAACACTCGCCACGACGGCACCAAGGGGCGCCTCAAGGCCGCTCACTTGGCGGTTGCCTCCGCCTGGAACGCTAACCGCCGCGTCAACCGCATCCCCGTCCCGAACATCTTCGAGTAGCCCCAGCTGACACGGTGCCCCGCCCCCTAGCTGCGGTACGGGACACCACGCTTTCTCCTATCCGTTAACTGAGACGGGCGTCCGGAAGGGCGGCATCCCCGGAGGGATGCCGCCCTTCCGTTTTGCCTGTGAAGGCGTCGGAGGCCGTGGCGGGAATCGAACCCGCATAACTCGCTTTGCAGGCGAGTCCCTGAACCACTCGGGCACACGGCCGTGTGGTGCGACCGTATGGGTGGGAGTCGGCGGGATTCAAGGGGAGGACGGGTGCTGCAATCCGACTGCCATACGCCGTTCATGAACGGCGGTCGTACGACCAAGGTCCTGGCCGGGGGACCGACCCCCGACGGCGGTCAAAGTGACTCGTGTGCGCCATAGCCCGTCGGTCCACAGCCCCGCCAGGGCGGGCTGGACGCACGCGTACAGATCCTCTTCTCCAAACGTCTGGGGCTGCCCAGCATCGGCCCTCGTATTTGACTGGTGGCGCTTATCTAAGCTAATTCGGGCCCAAGGAGCATGTGAACGCGCGCCATGTCTCAGGATGGACACGAACCATGGGACCTTCCGTCCGCTTCGAGTCACGTATGAACGTGTCATCGTCGGCGTGCGCACACTCCACACATTCGGTTCCGCTGCCACCGCTGTAAGAGGACTTGAACCAGTGCAGTTCTGACGAGAATGCCATCAAAGTTCCTTGCTGATCCGCTCGATGAGCTCGGACGTGGACTCGAAGTCGAGTGCCTGGGCGCTGAGGTACTCGAACGCCAACCTATAACGCTCCAGTTCCCGCGGCTTCTCCATGAAGAGGCCGCCGCCGATGAGGTCTACGTACACCACGTCGAGTTCGGGAGCTTGTCCACGGAGGACGACGAAGCTGCCCACGGCCGCTGCGTGGGCGCCGCGGGCGAACGGGAGCACCTGGATGGTGATCCGGGGGCGTCGAGACACAGCGAGGAGGTGTTCCAACTGCTTCCGCATGACCTCGCGGCCGCCCACCTGTCGTCGGAGCGCTGCCTCATCAATCACACACCAAATGTGTGGTGGCTCCTCGCGGTCCAGTAACTCCTGCCGCTTCATGCGGATGTCGACCATGTACTGGACCTCGCGATCGGGGCACTGCACCTCCGAGGCTCGATGTACTGCTTCGGCGTATGCGCGGGTCTGGAGCAGACCGGGGATGTACATGCAGGCGTAGTGGTCCTCGCGTACAACCTCGTCTTCCAAAGTGAGCATGAGGTTCATGGACTCGGGGATGGGGTCGGCGAGGGAGCGCCACCAGCCTTGGATCTTTGCGCCCTTGGCCAGCCCGACCAGCGCCAGACGTTCCTCGTCCGTCGCGCCGTACTCGCGGCAAAGAGCGTCGACAGCCGGCCACTTCACCGAGCCTTCCTTCGTCTCGTAGCGGCTGAGTGTCGCTTTCGAGATGCCGACGCGTGCCCCCGCCTCCTCCAGGGTCAGCCCCTTGAGCTCTCGGAGCCGCCGTAGGTCGGCCCCCAGCTGGCGCCTACGAGTAGTTGGTCCAACTGCCATGCCTGTGGCCCTTCCTGTCGCTGTGATAGATCGTCGTCACCTCTCAGGGGAGAGGGCAAGGTGGCGTGCGCCGGGGCGCGTTGTGCGGTGCTGTGCTCCTCTTCGTCAGAGATGAGAGTTCCATTTTGGAACTCTCACTGCGACTCTTGGTTGTTGTGAGGTCACCGAGTGCACAGGGTGCCACGGGCAGTGCGAGTGAGGAAGCGGAGTACGTCATGGAGTGCACCGGATGTATGCCAAGAAGGTCGTGGGAGCTGCCGTTCCTGGCGGAAGCGGAAGAAGTTGCCACTTTGCGGCGCCTGCTGCGGCTCCATTTGGAGCTTTGGGGCTTGCAGGAAGTCAGCGAGGTTGCCCAGCTGTGCGTCAGCGAGCTCGTCGCAAACGTCATCAAGCACGTAGGGCAGGCGACCCCGACCACGCTTGCCGTCCTCATGAACGGCACCCACTTGCGTATCGAAGTCCACGACCCAGACCCCCGAGCCCTCCCAGTCCTGGCGGACGTGGACTCAGACGCCGAGACAGGGCGAGGCATGGCTCTCATCGACGCCATCACCGAGCGTTGGGGTGTCGACCTCACCCTTGGGCGCAAGGTGACATGGTGCGAACTGCGCACGAGTCTCGCTGAGGTCGACGGGCACACGACGGGTCCCCGTATGACACGAGCCGCGCACGTGCTCGGGCTCTACGCCGATGCGACGGTGCTGCCGCAGGGCTTCCGGCCTAGTCGGTTGGGGAGTGCGGTAGCGGAGAACGTAGCAGTCAACGCCATCGCCGATCTCCTCCACTGGCTCGGAGCGCACGGCCGCGACCCGGACGAAGTGCTCGAGCAAGCCCAAGCCCACTTCCAGTCCGAGGTGGAAACCCGCTGATCGGCGGCGTGTCATCTAATGGGTCAACTTGCCGCGACAGTCGTCGGGTCCGCCGTACTTCGGTCAAAAGCGTAAATTGACGTCAGCGAGTGAGGTCGGGAAACGCGTCCTCAATAATCTTGAGCAGCTCGCGAGCCGAGTCGGCGTCAAGTTGGACGCTTTGGCTGATCTTGTCGAGGATTTTCCGTTCAGCGGATCCGTACGTGTCCAGTTGCAGGATGCGCCGACCGTCCACAGTGAACGCACGGTAGCCGCAGGTCACTGGACCGTGCAGTCTCTGTGAGTCAGAGGAAACTGACTGAAATTCCTTGATCAAAGCCATGGGAGACACTCTTCCACGTGAGTGGACTGTGTGTCAGCGAGTGTGTGTCTTGCGTCTACGCCTACGGCCAGGAGTCCAGTGCCGCCGGAACCGGGAGTGGCAGGTACCAGCGGCATGGCCGATCGGGGGAGCGGTGCAGTCGGCTCGCAGGTCAACGTACCTAGGTCGCCCGCCAGACCGTCATGTCCGCGGTTACGAAGGCGATCTTCGGCATTGCGGTCGACTTCACCAGGAGCACGAGCAGCGCGATGTCTCCGGAGGGATGCTTGACGCAGATCTCGCTGCCGCTTGCCGCCCAGTCCAGCGCGAGGTGGTGACTGTTCTTGCTGGTGAGGGCGAGACGGCACTTCTCGAGGCCGGCCCCCGGTTTGCCGTACAGGAGGGTGAGCACGCTGGTGTCGCTCTCCAGCCCGCAAGTCTCCTTGCAGACGAGGCGGATGTCTCCCTTTCGGTCGTCACGCTCGACCGGCTCCTTGATGCTCAGTGAGTTCTTGTCGTCCAGCAACCGGAAGGGGTACGGGACGGCTTGCGGCGGCTTGGTCGGGGTGGAGGAGGGGCGCGACGCCTCTGGTGCCCGGTCATCCGCCCCGGAGCTCGGCGAGGACGCCGAGGAACGTGCGGAAGCTGTCGGACCGGGCGGTGAGGATGTGGCCTCAGCCCGGTGGCGGAGCCGGTTCGCCGCGTTCATGGCCGTCCAGGTCAGGCCGGTCAGCAGCAGCGCGCCCGCCGTCACGGATGCGATCGCGATCAGGGCGGTGCGGCGTCTGCGGGTGCGTCGCTCGTCCGGGTCCGGCGGCGTCGGCGGCTGCGGCCACGCGGCCTGCGGGAACGGGCCCGCTGGCTGCGGCCATCCGACCGAAGGCAGCGTGTACGCCGGGGTGGGGTTGGGGACCGGGGGCGGGACCGTCACCTCCGGTCCCGCTATCTCCCGCCAGACGGCCGGTCCGCCGCCCGCGTCGGCGTCCCCGCCCAGCCGCTGCCGGCACCACTCGACGACCTCAGCCGGGGTGACCCGCTCCTCCGGATCGGCGGCCAGGCACCGGGCGATCAGCGGACGGAGCTGCTCGGGCAGGAGGGAGAGGTCGGGTTCGTCGTTCACGATCCGGTACAGCACGCTGACCGCGGGGCCGTCCCCGTACAGCGGCTCGCCCAGCGCCGCGAACGCCGCCGTCTGGCCGAGTGCGAAGACGTCGGTCGCCGCCGTGAGCTCGCCCGCGGACGCCTGCTCGGGAGCCATGAACGACGGTGTGCCGATGGCGGCGCCCGTAGTGGTGTGCGAGGTGATGTCCGAGGCCAGCGAGATGCCGAAGTCGATCACGCGCGGGCCGTCGGCGGCCAGCAGCACGTTCGACGACTTCAGGTCCCGGTGCACGATGCCCGCGTCGTGGATGGCCTGCAGTGCCTCGGCCACGCCCGCCATCAGCCACAGCACCGCCGGAACCGGCAGCGGTCCACGCTGGGCGACGGCCTCGGTCAGGGAGGGGCCGGGTACGTACAGCGTGGCCAGCCAGGGCGGTACGCCGTCCGCGTCGGCGTCGATCAGCTCGGCGGTGTACGCGCCCCGGACCCGCCGGGCGGCGGCGATCTCCCGGCGGAAGCGTCGCCGGAAGGCCGGGTGGTCGGCCAGTTCCGGCCGGACCACCTTGATCGCCACCGGACGGCCGCCCTGCGTGTGCGACAGGTAGACCCGGCCCATGCCACCCGCGCCGAGCCGGGCGGCGAGGCGGTAACCGGCCACCATGGGAGGGTCGTCCGGCTGCAGCGGCTGGAACACCTCAGTCGCGCCCGCATTGTTCATCGGCCGTCGTCCCCCCGATCCCCAGATCCGTCGATCCGATGAGTCGACCAACAAGCAGCACTTTAAGGCGCGTTGCGGAGGTCGTGATCAGGCGGCCCGAGGTGGCGGCCTCTCAGAGAAGCGTGAGTCGGTCGATCTCAGCGAGCACCGTTTCCACGTGGGGGCGCACCCGCGTCTTCAACTCCTGGCTCCAGTTCTCGTCGCAGTACAGGCAGTTGAGATACAACTCCCTGGCATGCTCCAGGACAGGGCGCTGTGCCGGGGGAAGCCGGGCGAGGGCCCAGTCGGCCGCCTGGTCCTTCGACCTGATCTCACCGGTGGCGAGCGTCGTCCAGACGCGTGCCAGGGTCAGCACGACGTTGCGGGTGTCACCGTCCAGGTCGTCGAGCAGGCCGGGGATGCCCGCCACGCCGGCCCTGGCCAGGTCCCCGGACGGCACGCGGTCCAGGACCTCGGACGGGGGCGGTCCGGTCAGTGGGTGGTTGCCGGCCAGCACCATCGTGAGGAGAAGGGCCAGGTCCGGCATCGGCTCCGGCCGAGGGGGCCCGCTCGCCTCGAACTCGTCGCGCAGCCACTCGCCGTAGAGGAAGTCGGCGGTCGGCGGGTACCGCCACGGGCGGACCTCCGACTGAACGGTGACCGTGAGCTCGACCGGACGGGCCTCGCCGGTGGAACCGGAACCGGAGATGCGCGACAGCCCGTGGAGAAGAGCCCGTCGTTCCCGGCCGTTCATGCTGCGCCGAGAGACGACCAGGACGTCCACGTCGCTGGCCGGTCGGAGACCGCCGAGCACGGAGGAGCCGTGAAGGTAGGTTCCGATGACGGTGCGCCCCAGCACCTCGTCGACCAGCCTTGCGATCTCCCGAATCTGGTCCATCGCAGCAGCATGCTCCCCTGGCCCGCGCGGACGCACCCTCATTTCTGGGAGTTCGTGCTACGGCCTCAGTGTCCGAGAACGCTCCCCACCGCTGGTCACTGTCCGGTGGTACGCCTTGTTGGCGATGCGCCACCTGTCCTCGACCCGGACCAGCAGGAAGACGTCGGTGAAGGTGTCCGGGCCGTGCCGGAGGGTCATGGACGCGGTGGCGATGGTGCCGTGGACGTCGACGGTGTCGATGCGGCGGGTGCGGGTCGGTTCGTCGGCGGCCGGGCGGCCGGGGAAGAGCGCGCAGTACTCGTCCAGGCGCCATGACACGAACGCGCCGTCCCGGATGCCCTCGATGTGGGCGGTGGGCAGGAACGCGTCGCGGAAGTGGGTGGGGTCGCCGGTGGCGTGGCCGCGGATGTAGGAACGCAGCGGTTCGAGCACGGCGTCGCCCACGGCGGGAACCGTGGCGGCAACGGCGATGTCGTCCTCCGGGTCGGCCGGGGTGCCGGCCAGGTCGGCCGCGCTGCGCAGGGGGCTGTTCGACGCGGCGGCCAGTAGCGCCATGTCCTTGGCCAGCGCGCCGATCGTGAACTCGGCCGGGGCCGGGGCCGCGGTCGTGGTCGTGGCCGACCGGTCGGCGAGGAAGGTCCGCTTGCGGCTGACGAGCCCGCCGAGCTGGCCGAGTTCGAGGACATCCAGTGCCTGGGCACGGGGCAGGTCCAGGGCGTCGGCCTGCCGGAGTGAGTCGCGCAGCGCGAGGACAGCGCCGGCGAGGCTGCTGTTGGCGACCAGCTTGAGCGCCGCGGCGGTGGCCGCGTCGTCGACGGGCCGCACGGTGCCGAGCGCTCGCAGTACCGGTTCGACTCGGTCGAGCGCGTCCCGGTCGCCGGCGGCGAGGATCCGCAGGGTGCCCGCGACTACGGCCGGTACGGAGCCGAGTACGGGCGCGTGGACGTAGGACGGGCCGAGTTGCCGGGCCAGGGTCGAGGCCTCGGCGGGGGCGATGGTGCTCGTGTTCAGCACGATCGTGTCCGGTCGCAGCGAGGGGCGGATGCGGTCGACGACCTGCCGGCAGGCCCGGCCGTCGAAGAGTGCCAGGACTGTGATGTCCGCCTTCACCACGGCGTCGTTCGGGTCGCGGGTCGTCTCGACGGCGCCCGCGACGTGACGACCGGACCGTGTCCAGCCGATGACGTCCCAGTCCTGGTCGGCGAGCCGGGTCGCGATCGCGGCGCCCATGCGGCCCAAGCCGAGCACGGCGACGGTGTGCGGTGTGGTCATGCGTCCGAGCGTGGGGCACCAAGGAGGTTGCGACAAGCGCAGATATGGAAGGGCTGCTCTGCGGGATCCGCATATCGGTGGCATGCTTGCGGGCCATGGCGCTCACTTCATGGCGGACCTTCGTGACGGTGTGCCGGCTCGGGTCGTTGTCGGCGGCGGCCGACGAACTCGGCTACACGCAGTCGGCCGTCTCCCGGCAGATCGCCGGGCTGGAGCGCGAGCTCGGGGTGCCACTGGTGGAGCGGCATGCACGTGGTGTGCGTCCGACGCCTGCCGGAGAGGTGTTCCGCCGTCAAGCGACGGCCGCGCTCACCGAGGCCGACCGAGCGGTTCGTGCCGTGCGGGACCTGCGTGACGGTGCGCCGGCCCGGCCACTGGCCGTCGGTGCGACGCCGTCCCTGGCCGCCGGGATCGTGCCCGTGGCGATACGCCGCCTGCTCGACACGGACGGATCCGTCCGGTGGAGCCTGTCGCCCGGACTGAGCCTGGGGCTGTACGACCGTGTGGTCTCCGGTGACCTGGACGTCGCCGTGGTCACCGACGCGCCACCGGGGCTGCCCAACGACCCGCGTCTCGAACGACGGTTCCTGGGGATGGACGAGATGGTCGTCGTGTTTCCCGTCGACCACCCGCTGGCCGGGGGCGCCCCAGTCCGCATTCAGGCGTTGGCCGACCAGACGTGGGCGGAGGACAACGAGGGCTCGGCGACGCTGCTCCGCCAGCATGCCGCCCGCGCCGGAGTGACCGCCCGCATCGACCTCGCCGCGGCCGATCTGCCCGGCAAGCTGGCGCTGGTCGCTACCGGCCACGCCATCGCTCTGATACCCGGGGTGCTGGCCGGCGCGCTGCGGACCGATGTCACCGCGGTGGCCCTCGTGGATCCCCCGACCCGCGGCATCTACACGATCACTCCGCGCCGCGACCCGCACCCTTGTTCCGCGCCTCTGCTCGACCAGCTCGTGACAGCCTTCAACGCGGGTCGTCCCGCCCAAGCCGCGCACCGGCCGGCTGAGACGGACGCCCACGACCGGGACTGAATCCGCTCGCTTCCGGCCCCCTCAGACGGATTCGGCGGGTGCGGCGGATTCGGCGGGTGCGGCAGGTTTGGCCACCCCATGGCACTCCCCGTACGCCTGCCTCGACCCGCACCAGCACAGCGCCCCCCGCTGCGGTGGCCAGGTGACCGCGCGGCCCCGGGCCGCCAGGGTCGTCGCGTACTGGGGCAGCAGGGCCGGGTCGGACGGGGAGGCGGCCTCCGAGGCGGCGAAGGCCTCGTAGGAGGGGACCGTGCCCGTGACGATGCCCAGGTTGGGGGTGCCGGAGGAGGACAGTTCGCGCAGAGACGCCTCTATCGTCGCCAAGTGGGTCTCGTGGGAGGGGTATTCGGACGTGAGGTCGGCGTAGGCCGTGAGGAGTTCGGACAGTTCTTCCGCCGGCCAGTGCAGGACCGCCACCGGGAAGGGACGGGAGAGAGCCGCGCGGTAGGCGCCGAGCTCGGCGCGAAGCCGGGTGATCTCCGCTTGCAGTTCGGCCGGGTTCTCCGAGCCGAGGGACCAGACGCGTTTCGGGTCGTGGAGTTCGTCCAGGGGGACCGGGGAGGCGTGGAGGGTGTCGGCCAGCATGTCCCAGTCGTCGTGGACCGTGCCCAGCATGCGGCGGACGCGGTGGCGGCCGAAGAGGAGCGGGTGGGTGGCGTGCGGGGGCTCCTGGGCTTCCGCGAGAAGCAGTTCCACGCCCTGGGTGAACGTCTCGTGCGCTGCTTCGAGTTCGTCGTGGGCCTCCAGGGACTCCGCGACGATCACCCAGGGGGCCGGGTCGCGGGGCGCGGTGGCACGGACGCCCTCGATGATCGCTCTCGCCTCCGCCTCGTGGCCGTACTCCCACAGGTTGGCGGCCTTGAGGGCCCGGACCAGGTGGGGGTTCTCCAGGTCGGCGGGGGAGGACAGCAGCCGGTCGTAGAGGGTCGTCGCGGCGGGGCGGTCGCCGGACAGTTCCCGGTGGGCCGCGGCCTGGAGGAGGAGGGCCTCGGCGTCCTCGGGGTACAGATCGGCGGTCCGCTCGAGGCGGTCCGCTTCGGTGGCGTGGTCGGCGTCTTCGGCGGGCGTGGCGGGGCGCATGGGGGACACCGTACTGCCGGACGGTGACAAACGTGAGGTATCTGCAGGCCAGGGGACCCAGGGGACCTCGCCCCAGGGCCCAGCCCTCGTCCGTGCGCCCCGCACCCTCACCCCCGCTCCGGCGTCCTCACCCCGGCCCCGCCCCGCCCCCGCGCCCTCACCCCCGCTCCCGCGCCACCCCCACGCTCACCGCGCCCACCAGCGCCAGCCCCGCCGACACCGCCATCGCCACGTCGGCGCCCCGTGCCAGGCTGCCCGTCGACGTCGCGAGGGCGATGGTCAGGGCGACGCCGGCGCAGGAGCCGATGTAGCGGAAAGTCTGCTGGGCGCCGGAGCCCATCGCCGCGCGGTCCGGCGGGACCGACTCCACCGACAGCAGGGGCAGCGCGGCGTTCAGCAGGCCGCTGCCCACGCCGCTCACCAGCAGGCCCGGCAGCATGCGGAGCCAGGAGCCGGAGCCGATCGCGCCGAGCATCGTGAGGACACCGGCCGCGTGGAGGACGAAGCCCAGGACCAGTTGCCGGCGCGGCGTCACCCACCCCGCCAGGCGCTTGGCCTGGAGGGCCACCGTGAAGCCCGTGCCGGACCACAGCAGCAACAGCCAGGCGGTGGTCATCGGCGACATTCCCAGCGTCTGCTGGAGCAGGGCCGGCAGGAAGCTGAAGAGGCCGATCACCGCCAGGCCGGTGAACAGGCCGCCCGCCGAGGAGGCCAGGAAGCGGGGGCGGCGCAGCAGGGACAGATCGATCATCGGTGTGCGGGTACGGCGCTCCAGCAGCGCGAAGACCCCGAGCAGCGCCACGGCCGCCGCGAGCAGCAGTCCCACGGGCGCCCGCAGCCAGCCGTCCCGGCCCAGGGTGAGGGCGGCCACCAGGGCCACCAGGGCCAGCCCGAAGGTCAGCGCGCCGAGGACGTCCGGCCGGCCGCCCCTCGGCGCACGGGACTCCGAGAGCGCGCGGGTGCCGAGCGCGGCCGCGACCAGGGCGGCGGCGCCCAGGACGGCGTAGGCCGCCCTCCAGTTCGGCAGGGCGCCCGTGACCAGCGGGCCGACCGCTATGCCGCCGCTGACGAAGGCGCCCCAGACGCCGGTCGCGTGGAGCCGCCCGCGCGGGGTGGGGAAGGCGTGCACGAGCAGGCCCAGGCTGCTGGCCAGCAGGGCCGCGCTGGCCGCGCCCTGGGCGATACGGGCCAGCGTGAACTGCCAGGTCGTCGTCGCCAGGGCGCCCAGCAGGGTGGTCAGGCCCAGAGTGAGGGTGCCGGCGAGGAAGACGCGGCGGCGCCCGTAGTCGTCGGCCAGGCTGCCGGCGATCAGGAGGAGGGCGGCCAGGCCCAGCGGGGTGCCGTTGAGCAGCCATGCCTGGGCGGAGAGGGGGGTGCGCAGGGCGGCCGCGGTGCCAGGGAGGGTGATGATCGGCGCCGTGTACGTCATCAGGGCCACGGTGGTGGCCGCGCTGGTCACGGCCAGGGTGGCCCGGGGGTGCGGGGGCCCGTCCCGGCGCCCGGGGCGTGGGGCGGCGGTGCGGGTGGTGCCCGCTGCGGTGGAGGTCGTGGGGGAGTTCAGCCCGGTCATGGGCCACGTCCTTCCGGGGGCTGGGCGGAGAAGAGGCTCAGGCGGGTTCGGTCATTGAACCGACCTGCTCGTGAACCGTAACACCATCAGTTCGCTCATTGAACCAAGGCTGCGGAAAGTGGCTACAGTGGACGGCATGGCACTGGGCAAGGACTACGCGACGCAGGAGTGCTCGATCGCCCGCGCGCTGGAGATCGTCGGGGAGCGCTGGACGCTGCTGGTCGTCCGCGACGCGCTGTACGGCGTCCGGCGCTACAACGACTTCCTGGTCCACCTCGGCATCCCCCGCGCGGTCCTCGCCGCCCGGCTCCAGACGCTGACGGCGGAGGGGATCCTGGAGAAGCGGCGGTACCAGGACTCGCCGCCCCGGTACGAGTACGTCGTCACCGAGCGCGGGATCGCGCTGTGGCCGACCCTGCGGGCGCTCGGCCTGTGGGGGCGCGAGCACTTCACCGAGGTCCGGCTGCGCTACTTCCGGCACGCGGAGTGCGGCACCGAACTCGGGCCGTACGGCGAGTGCCCCTCCTGCGCAACCGTCGTACCGGTCGAGGACGTCCTCATGGAACCGGGACCCGGACTCGATACGGACCCGGCGGATCCGGTCAGCCGGGCACTGCTCAAGCCGAGGCGGCTGCTGCAACCGCTCGAGATCGATCCTGTATAACAGCCTCTGCATAACGGCCTCTACGCCGCTATGGAGAGCCGGAGGCCGCCCGCCGCCTGCCGTCCATCGGCAACCGGCAGCCGGCACCAGAGCACGGCAACGCACGCTCAAGGGGAGGGAGTCGACGTGATCCGCGGTCGCATCGCCACGCGCCCCGCCGCCGTGCTGCTGCTTCTGTCCCTCCTCCTTCCCCTCCTGCTGCTTCCGGTCGTCCTGTTCGACACCGGCGGTCTGTCCGGGACCGTGGCCATCGCGCTCGCCGCGACCGCGGCGGCCGGTTCCGCGCTCGTCGCCTGCGCGGTGCTCGCCTCCCGCTGTGCTCCCGCCGTGCCGCCCACCCGGGTGCGTACGGCCATCCGGGACCGGGACCGCCGTACGGCCTTCCTGCCGCAGCGCGATCCCGACGCCGCGGGCCGGCCGCGGCCCCGGGCACCCGGGTGCGCCCTTCCGGCGACCACCGCGTAGGGCACCGCACACGTCACCTCGTGACCCCGCGCGGGTCGTCATGCCGTCATCCCCGTACGCCATTCCCGTACGCCTGGCACGACGAGACCCCCGGAGGGCTCACCCATGTCCGTTTTCGCCGGCCTGGTCGAGCGGCTCGCCGACCTGCTCCAGCCGCTGTTCCACGCCTCCGCGGCCGCCGCCGCGATCGTCCTGTTCACCGCGCTCGTACGACTCCTCCTCCACCCCCTGTCGCGGGCCGCCGCGCGCGGGCAGAAGGCGCGGGCCGCGTTGCAGCCGCGGATCGGCGAGCTGCGGAAGAAGTACCGGAAGGACCCCGAGAAGCTGCAAAAAGCCGTGCTGGAGCTGCACGCCGAGGAGAAGGTGTCGCCGCTGTCGGGCTGCCTGCCCAGCCTGCTGCAGATGCCCGCCTTCTTCCTGCTGTACCACCTGTTCTCGACACCGGCCGCGGACGGGGACGGGCTGCTCGGCCATCGGCTGCTGGCCGCGCCGCTCGGCGGCCGGTGGGCCGACGTCCTGGCCGGGGACGGCGTGTTCGGGGCGGCCGGGGCGGTGTATCTGGGGCTGTTCGCGGTGGTGGCCGTCATCGCCGCGTTCACCTTCCTGCGGACGAAGAAGTCCCTGGTCACAACCGATATGGCAGGTATGAGCGGCGGCGCCGCGGGCGCGGTCGGCAAGGCCATGCCGTACATGTCCTTCTTCACCCTGGTCACCGTGGCGGTGGTGCCGCTGGCCGCCGCGCTGTACGTGGTGACCAGCACGGCGTGGACCGCGGTCGAGCGGGTCCTGCTGTACCGGTGAGCACGCGGCCGCGGCCGTCCTCTGCGGCGGGCCTACGGTCCAGTACGTGAACGCGCTCTTGCGGAGTGGAGGTCGACCTTGGACGATCGACCAGTCCTCCGATGGTTGCGTCTGCCGCACCCAGGTCGCCTTCATCGGCCGGGCGCCCGCGATCGAGGGAGTTGACACATGAAGCTGCTGCGAGTCGGTACGGCGGGTGCGGAGCGGCCCGCGCTGCTGGACGCGACCGGGGTCCTGCGGGACCTGTCGGGCATCGTCCCGGACATCGACGGCGCTCTGCTCGCCGACGACGCGGCACGCGGCCGGATCCGCGACGCCGCCGTCGCGGGGGAGCTGCCCGCGCTGGACGGGGCCGGGTCGGACGCGGCCGCGTCGCGGATCGGGCCGCCGCTCGCGCGGATCGGCAAGATCGTGTGCATCGGACTGAACTACCACGACCATGCCCGCGAGACCGGCGCCGAGCCGCCCGCTGAGCCGGTGATCTTCCTCAAGGCGCCGGACACCGTGGTCGGGCCGGACGACACCGTGCTCGTGCCGCGCGGCGCCGCCAAGACCGACTGGGAGGTGGAGCTGGCGGTCGTCATCGGCCGTACGGCCCGCTACCTGGAGTCCCACGAGGAGGCGCTCGCGCACGTCGCCGGGTACGCGGTGGCGCACGACGTCTCCGAGCGGGAGTTCCAGATCGAGCGCGGCGGGACCTGGGACAAGGGCAAGAACTGCGAGACGTTCAATCCGCTCGGGCCCTGGCTGGTCACCGCCGACGAGGTCCCCGACCCGCAGGCGCTGCCACTGCGCCTGTGGGTCAACGGCGAGCTGAAGCAGAACGGGTCGACCGCCGACCAGATCTTCCCCGTCGCCGAAGTCGTGCGCTACGTCAGCCAGTTCATGACCCTGTACCCCGGTGACGTCATAAACACCGGTACGCCGGCCGGGGTGGCCCTGGGCCGGCCCGAGCCGAAGCCGTACCTGCGCTCCGGGGACGTGGTCGAGCTGGAGATCGAGGGGCTGGGCCGGCAGCGGCAGGAGTTCAAGGACGCGTAGACGCTCCGCCGGCGGGCCGGGAGGCCGCGGGCGGTTTCGGGTCCGCGGCGCCGTCGTGGCTCGCCGCGCCCGCGCGGCGGAGCCGCTTTCTGTCACAGCCCCGCGCTCCTTGACCCGGTCCGCTCACGCCAGCAGGGAGGCCAGCCTGCGCCACTCCTCCCGCGGCAGGGCGTCGCGCGGGCCGTCGGCGACCACCTGGAGTGCCAGGTGGTCGGCGCCCGCCGCGTGGAACGCCTCGATCCGCTCCCGGATCCGGGACTCCTCGCCCCAGGCGAACACCGCGTCCATCAGACGGTCGCTGCCGCCGCCGGTGACGTCGGAGTCGGTGAAGCCCAGGCGCAGGAAGTTGTCGGTGTAGTTCGGCAGCTCCAGATAGGGGGCGAGGTACCCGCGGGCCACGGCGCGGGCGCGGGCCGGGTCGGTCTCCAGGACGACCTTGAACTCCGGTGCAAGCAGCGTCTCCTTGCCCAGGATCTCGCGGGCCTGCGCGGTGTGGTCCGGCGTGACCAGGTACGGGATCGCGCCGGCCGCCCGGTCCCGGGCGAGCCGCAGCATCCTGGGGCCGAGGGCGGCCAGGACCCGGCGCCCGGCGGGCACGCCGCCCTCGCCGGACCGGTCGAGATCGTCGAGCCGGTCCAGGTAGCCGACCATCGTCGAGTACGGCTTCCGGTACTGCTGCACACGCGGACCGTGGCTCACTCCGAGGCCGAGCACGAAGCGGCCGGGGTGGGCGGACTCCAGCGCGGTGAACTCGGCCGCGGTCTCGGCGGCGTCCTGCTGCCAGACGCTCTGGATGCTGGTGGCGACGACGATCCGCCCGGTCGCCTCGATCAGCGGGGCGGCGTTGCGGGCGGTGCTGTTGCCGCCCAGCCAGACGGCTCCGTAGCCGAGTTCCTCCAACTCGACGGCGGCCTCGGCGAGTTCGGCGCGCCGGGCCGCGTTCTCCGAGCGGAGTCCGATGCTCCAGATGCCGTACCGGCCGATGGTTTCGGGCAAGGGGCGCGCGGGGCCTGTGGTGTCGCTCATCGGTTCCGATCCCTCCGGACGGGGGTTGCTGTGCCTTGATCGTCACGCGTCCGGCACATCCCCACCGGAGGGCGTCCCGGGACGGTCCCCGGCTTCCCCCGAGAGCACCAACCTCGAGCTTGCGTGCCCCTTAGAGTCCCCCGCCTGGCTGTTCGAACCGCTGTGGACGGCGGTTCTGGCCGGTGGCTCCCGGCTATGCCTTCAGGAACCGCTCCAGTGCCTCCACCACCATCCGGTGGTCCTCGAGCTGGGGCAGGCCGGAGACCGTCACCGTGCCGATCACGCCCGCGCCGTCGACGTGGAGCGGGAACGAGCCGCCGTGGGCCGCGTACAGGTCCGGGTCCAGGCGGGAGGAGGTCTCGAAGGCCGTGCCCTTGGCACGGAAGCGGGCGCCGACCAGGTAGGAGGCGCAGCCGTAGCGCTCCACCACACGCCGTTTGCGGGCGATCCAGGCGTCGTTGTCGGGGGTCGAGCCGGGCAGGGCCGCGTGGAAGAGCTGCTGGCCCGCGCGGTGGATGTCGACGGCGACCGGGGCCCGGCGCTCCCGTGCCAGTTCCACCAGCAGCGAGCCCAGCGCCCAGGCGTCGTCGTACGTGAAGCGGGGGAGGACCAGACGGCGTTCCTGCGCCTCCAGTTCCTCGATGCTCGGAGCGGTCTCGGGGGTCGGGCGCACGTCGTTCGTCACAGCCGCACCGCCACGCCGTCGCGGGCCGAGCGGCGGGCCGCCTCCAGGACGTCGAGGGCGTCGGCGGCCTCCCGGGCGGTCACCGGGTTCGGGGCGCCGTCGCGGAGGGCGGCGGTCACGGCCGCGTAGTACGCCGGGTAGTCGCCGGGCAGGGTCGGTACGGGGCGGCCGCCGCCGGTCAGCGGGGACTCTCCGGAGCCGATGCGGCCCCACAGGGCCTCGTCCTCGGCGCCCCAGCCCTCGGTGTCAGGGCGCGTGCCTTCCCGCAGCGCGGCCTCCTGCGGGTCCAGGCCGTACTTCACATAGCCCGCCTGGGAGCCCAGTACCCGGAAGCGGGGGCCGAGTTGGGCGGCAGCCGCGGAGACGTGGAGGTGGGAGCGGACGCCGTTGGCGTGCGTGAGCGCGATGAAGGTGTCGTCGTCCGCCTCGGCGCCGGCGCGGCGCACCACCGCCTCGGCGTACACCTGGGTGGCCGGGCCGAACAGCACCAGGGCCTGGTCGACCACGTGGCTGCCGAGGTCGTACAGCAGGCCTCCGATCTCCGCGGGGTCGCCGGACTCGCGCCAGCCGCCCTTCGGCTGCGGACGCCAGCGCTCGAAACGGGACTCGAAGCGCCATACGTCGCCCAGCTCGCCCTCGGCGATCAGCCGGCGCAGGGTGAGGAAGTCGTTGTCCCAGCGGCGGTTCTGGAAGACGGACAGGAGCAGTCCGCGCTCGTCGGCCAGGGCGGCGAGGTCACGGGCCTCGGCCGCGGTCCCGGCGATCGGCTTGTCCACGACCACCGGCAGGCCCGCCTTCAGGGCGGCCGTGGCGAGCGGGACGTGCGTCTTGTTCGGGGAGGCGAGGACGACCAGGTCCAGCTCGCCGGCGCGGGCGAACAGTTCGTCGGGGCCGGCGGCGAGGCGGATGTCCGGGAACTCCGCGCGGGCCTGTTCCTGCCGCTGCGGGTTCGAGGTGACGACCGTGTCCAGGGTCAGGCCCTGGGTCGTGGCGATCAGCGGGGCGTGGAAGACGGAGCCGGCGAGGCCGTAGCCGACGAGGCCGACGCGCAGGGGGGTGCCAGTCATGGCCTCTACTTTCGCAACGCTGTTGCCGAAGTGCAAGCGCGGGGGAGAATGGCGGGGTGAACAGTGGGAAGGGCGGAGCGGACGCGGTGACGGTCTCGGGAGTGACGGGCAGGGGGACGGCGGGCGCGAACCTGCTGGCCCTGCGCAGCCACAACACCGCGCTGGTGCTCGACCTGCTGCGCGGGGCGGGCGCGGCGGGGATCAGCCGACTGGAACTCGCCGAGCGGACCGGGCTGACCCCGCAGGCGGTCAGCAAGATCACGGCGCGGCTGCGCCGGCAGGGCCTCGCGGCGGAGGCCGGACGGCGGGCGTCCACGGGGGGCAAGCCCCGCACGGTGCTGCGACTGGTGCCGGAGGCGGGACACGCGGTCGGAGTCCACGTCGACCGGGACGAACTCCGTGTGGTCGTCGTCGACCTGAACGGCACCGCTACCGGCGAACGCCGCCGCCCACTGGACCTCGGCGCGGGCGCGGAATCCGTCGTGGCGACGGTGGCCCACGAGGTGGAGGGGCTGGTGGGGGAGGTGCTGGGGGGTGGGGCGGCCCGTGACGGCGTGTCCCAGGCCGGGATGGCTCGGGCTGCCGCGTGGGCTGGGGTGGCCGATGCTGAGGGGTCGGAGGTCGGCGGGGCTCAGGCGGGGGTCGCGGGGGCTGGGGTGTCGCAGGCCGTGGTGCGCGGGGCTGGAGGAGCCCGGACCAGTGCCGCGCAGGGCGGGCTGCCCAAGGCCTGGGAGTCCGAGGCGGAAGTGGACCGGGCCGTGGCGTCGCAAGCCGGAGTGACCCAGGACAGAGGGGCCGAGGCGGGAGTGGCCGGGACCGGAGGGGGCCGGATCGACGCTGGTCAGGCCGGAGTGACCCAAGCTGAGGGGGCGCGCGCAGAAGGGACCCGGCCCCGGCTTTCCGGTGTCCCGTCGCTCGTCGGGGTCGGGGTGGCCTTGCCCGGGCCGCTTGATCATCGGTGGGGGGTGCTGCATCGGGTGACGGGGTTTCCGGAGTGGGACGGGTTCCCGTTGCGGGACGCGCTCGCGCGGCGGCTCGGGGTGCCTGTCGTGGTCGACAAGGACACGAACGCGGCGGCGCTGGGGCTCGCGGTCGCGGGTGAGGGCCGTTCGTTCGCGTACCTCCACCTCGGTACCGGTCTCGGGGCCGGGCTGGTGATCGGGGGGAGCGTGCACCGGGGGGCGCGGACCGGGGCGGGGGAGTTCGGGCACCAGGTGATCCAGCTGGACGGGCCGTTGTGCGGGTGCGGGGACCGGGGATGTGTCGAGGCACTGTGCCTGGCGGCCGTGGAGCGGGGAGAGGTCGCGGAGGCGGCACGGGTGCTGGGGGCCGGGGCCGCGAACCTCGTGGGCCTGCTGGACATCGAGCTGGTGCTGCTCGGCGGTCGTACGGTCGCGGCGGTACCGGAGGTGTTCGTGGCGGGCGTGGCCGAGGTGCTCGCGGCGCGGGCCCGGCGGGAGGGGGCGCCGGGTGACGTGGTGCCGGTCCGGATCGCGCCGGGAGGGGAGCGGGGGGTCGCGGAGGGCGCGGCGCAGTTGCTGCTCGCGCCGATGTTCGGGCGGGGGGACGGCTGACGGGTGCCCGGCGTCGTGCCCCACCCGTCAGGTGACCATCTCCGATGTCGTGGCCGGCGAGGTCGCCGCGACGGCCGCTGTGGTGCAGTGGCACGACAACGACGAGGACCGGGTCGGCCGGTCCGACGACCGCCCGTTCCGCATCGACACGGACCCCGAAGCTGCCGACACCGCCCCGCGCCCCGAGGCCGCCCGGCGGCCGCCACGCCCGCGACGGTCGCCTCCCCCTGTGCCGACGAACTCTGAGCACCGCGGGTCCCGCGCCGCTCACCGCGGAGGCCTTGTCCGCCGTCGTGGAGGACAGCTCGATCAGCGGGCGCGCCAGGCCGCCGAGCGCCGCGTCCAGCACCTGCCGGGTGCCGGAGCCCTTCTCGCGCAGGGCCCGCACGGGCCCGGTCGCCCCGCGCGGAGTGGGCACGGTCGCCGCCGCGCCGCTCAACCTCGGTGGCGTACTGGCGGGGACCCGGAGGCGCCGCCGAGACCGGCGGGTGGATCTGCGACGATCTTCGCGTGGACTACCCCAACGACCAGGCTCCCGGCGCCCCGGTGCGCTCCGGCATCCCGGAGCACGGCCGGATCCCCAAGTACTACGCGGTGAAGGCGAAGATCGACGACCTCATCGGCGAACTGGGGGAGGACCGGCCGATCCCGACCGAGCGTGATCTGTCCGAGGAGTACGGGGTCGCCCGCGAGACCGTGCGGCAGGCGGTGCGCGAGCTGATCCTGGAGGGCAAGCTGCGGCGCCGGGGCCGCGGCACGGTCGTCGCGGGCCCCAAGCTGGAGCAGCCGCTGTCCCTGGTCAGCTACACCGAAGGCGTAAGGCGGCAGGGCCGCACCCCCGGACGCTCCCTCGTCACCCTGGACCGCTTCCCCTGCCCGGACCCCCTCGCCGCCGAGACGGGACTCACCCGCGGCGAACCCGTCTGGCACCTGGAGCGCGTGCTCCTCGCGGACGACGAGCGGGTCGGCCTGGAGAGCACGTACGTGGCGGTGGCCCGGGTGCCGCACCTGGACACCGGCTTCGACCCCGACTCCTCCTTCTACGCCTACCTCCAAGGGCTGGGCATCGCCTTCGGTGACGCCGACGAGCGCATCGAGACGGTGCTCGCCACCCCGCGTGAGGCCCTGCTCATCGGCACCCCGCCCGCGGTGCCCATGCTGCTGATCCACCGTGTCTCGCGGGATACGGACGGGCGCCCGCTGGAGCGGGTGCGGAGCCTGTACCGAGGGGACCGGTTCTCCTTCACCACCCATCTGCGCGGCTGACGACACCCCCCGCGAATAACGAAAAAGGCGCCGAACAGGCGCCTTTTTTATCACGAGGAGATAACGGGTCTAGCCCAAACTTGACGGCTCGTTCAACCTCCCGTTGTCGGCAGGACCCTTCCGGTTCCCTGTCCGGGAGGAACGTGGTCGTCGTGAGAGTGACAGTCGTAGGAGCCGGCGTGGTGGGCACCATGCACGCCTGGCAAGCAGTGGAACGCGGCCACGAGGTCGTACAGATCGAGCGAGAGGCCGAGGCCCGCGGCGCCTCGCTGCGCAACTTCGGGCAGATATGGGTCAGCGGCCGCGCGGTCGGCGAGGAACTCGACACCGCCCTGCGCGCCCGCGAGCTGTGGGAGGAGATCGGCGGACGCGTGCCCGCGCTGGGCTTCCGCGCCAACGGCTCCCTGACCCCCGTGCGCGGCGACCTCGAACGTGCCGTCGCCGAGGCCGCCGTGGCCCGCCCGGACGCCGCCGTCCGCGGTCGCAAGCTGCTGACCCCGGCCGAGGCCCGCGCCCTCAACCCCGCCCTGCGCGGCGAGTTCGACGCGGCCCTGTACTGCGAGCGCGACGCGGCCGTCGAGCCGCGCACCGCCCAGCTGGCCCTGCGCGCCGAACTGCTCAAGCACCCGAACTACACCTTCCTGCCCGGGCGCGAGGTCCGGGAGGTCGTCGGCGAGGGCGCCGTACGCGACGACCACGGCGACGTCCACACCGGTGACGTGGTGGTGCTGTGCACGGGAGCCTGGCTCGGCGGACTCGTACGGGAACTCGCCGGCCCCGGCCTGCCGGTCCGCCGCGTCCGGCTGCAGATGATGCAGACCGACCCGCTGGGTGAGCCGCTGCCGACCTCGGTCGCGGACGCCGACAGCTTCCGGTACTACCCGGCCTACGCGTCCGAGGCCCTGGACGAGCTCAACGCGAGCCGGCCGCAGGCCGCGATCGCCGCCGCCCACCGGATGCAGCTGCTCATGGTGCAGCGCGCCGACGGCGGACTCACGATCGGCGACACCCACGAGTACGAGCACCCCTTCGCCTTCGACACCGTCGAGGACCCGTACGACCACCTCACCCGTGTCGTCGAATCCCTCCTCGGCCGCCCGCTGCCGAAGGTCCGGCGCCGCTGGGCCGGCGTGTACGCGCAGTGCACCGACCCCGGCCGGGTCGTGCACCGGCAGCAGGTCCGCGACGGGGTGTGGCTGGTCACCGGGCCCGGCGGGCGCGGCATGACCTGCTCACCCGCGATCGCCGAGCAAACCGCGAACGAACTGGGCTGGTGAGGAACCGATGAACGAGATGACGACCACCGAAATCCGCCTCGTCGTGCTGGACATGGCCGGCACGACCGTCGCCGACGGCGGCCTGGTCGAGCGCGCCTTCGCCACGGCCGCCGCCGAACTGGGCGTCGAGCCCGGCTCCGCCGACCACGACGCCAAGCTCGCCTACGTCCGCGCCACCATGGGCGAGTCCAAGATCTCCGTCTTCCGGCACCTGTTCGGCGCCGAGGACCTGGCGCAGCGGGCCAACGCCGCCTTCGAGAAGGCGTACGGCGGCCTCGTCGACGGCGGCCTCGTCGCCCCGGTCCCCGGCGCCCGCGAGGCCATCGAGGAACTGCGGGCCGACGGCCGCACGGTCGTGCTGACCACCGGCTTCGCACGCGTCACCCAGGACGCGATCCTCGACGCCCTCGGCTGGCGCGACCTCGTGCCGCTCACCCTCTGCCCGGCCGACGCCGGCGGGCGCGGGCGGCCCTACCCCGACATGGTGCTGGAGGCGTTCATCCGCACCAAGGCGGCCGACGGCGTGCACCAGGTGGCCGTCGCCGGCGACACCTCCTACGACGTGCTCAGCGGCGTACGTGCCGGGGCGGGCGTCGTCGCCGGAGTGCTGACCGGGGCGCACGGCGCGCAGGACCTCCACGACGCCGGCGCCACCCATGTCCTCGGCTCCGTGGCCGACCTGCCCGCCGTGCTCAGGGAAGCCGGCTGATGGGCATCCGCTTCGACTCCGTCACCGTCGCCTACGACGGCACGGTCGTCCTGGACGCCCTCGACCTCACCGTCGAGCCTGGCGAGGTCATGGCGCTGCTCGGACCGTCCGGATCCGGCAAGACCACCGCGCTGCGGGCGGTCGCCGGGTTCGTGCGGCCCGCGTCGGGGCGGGTGCTCCTGGGGGAGCGGGACGTGACGGACCTGCCGCCCCACCGCCGGGGCATCGGAATGGTCGTCCAGCAGTACGCCCTCTTCCCGCACATGCGGGTCGAGGACAACGTGGCCTTCGGGCTCAAGGCGCGCAAGGTCGCCAAGGCCGAGATCCGCGAGCGGGTCGCCGAGGCCCTGGAGATGACCGGCATGGCCGCCTACGCGCGCCGCTACCCGCGGGAGCTGTCCGGCGGCCAGCAGCAGCGCGTCGCCATCGCCCGCGCCCTGGCCATCCGGCCCGATGTCCTGCTGCTCGACGAACCGCTGTCCGCGCTCGACGCCCGGCTGCGCTCCGGGATGCTCGCCGAGCTTGCCCGGCTGCACCGGGAACTGCCCGATGTGTCCATCCTGTACGTCACCCACGACCAGGTCGAGGCGCTGACCCTCGCGGACCGGATCGCGGTGATGGACAAGGCGCGCCTGCAGGCGTGCGGGACGCCCCAGGAGCTGTACCGGGCCCCGGCCAACGAGTTCACCGCCTCCTTCGTCGGCAACGCCAACCTGCTGCCGGTCACCGTGACCACTGGGGGCGCTGCCCTCGGGAGCACCGAACTGAAGGTCGACACGGCGGGCGCGGCGGCCGGCGCGCGGGCCACTCTGTGCGTCCGACCGCACCTGGTCGGCATCGGAGACGGACCCAACCGGCTCGCCGGCACCGTCAGTGAGATCCAGTGGCGCGGTTCCACGCATCGGCTGTACGTCGACGTGGCCGGCCACCCGGTGATGGCGGACCTGCCCGAGCTGAGGAACCCGCCGGGGCACGGCGACGAGGTCAGCCTGCACTTCGCGCCCGAGGACGCGGTGTTGCTGGCCGCGGGGGTGAGCGGCGATGAGCGCTGAACCCATCGTGCGGGCGGCGCCCACCCGTCCCGGGGAGAGGGCAGCGGGCCCCGGCCCGGAGGCGGCCACCGTCCGGGCGTGCGGGCGCGGCCCGCGGACGGCGCCGAGGCTGCTGTGGGCCCTGCCCCCGGTCGTCCTCCTCGCGGTGTTCTTCCTCTACCCCCTCTTCCTGGTCGGCCGGCAGTCCCTCCAACCCGACACCGGTGGGACCTCCGTCCAGCCGTACCTCGACGTCTTCGCGTCTGCCGCGTTCCGTGAGGCGCTGTGGACCACCGTCTGGCTCGCTCTCGGCTCGACCGCCGGATGCCTGGTCCTCGGCTTCCTGCTGGCCCTGGTCATCGCGTTCGTGCCGTTCCCCGGCGCCAAGGCGGTGTCCCGGTTCATCGACGTCTTCCTGTCCTTCCCGTCCTTCCTCATCACGCTCGCCCTGCTGTTCATCTACGGCAACGTCGGCATGGCCAACGGCCTGTGGACGGACGTCACCGGGGCCGCCGACGGGCCGTTCCAGTTCCTCACGACGCCGTGGGGTGTGCTGCTGGCGGAGATCACCTACTTCACGCCGTTCGTGATGCGGCCGCTGCTCGCCGCGTTCACGCAGCTGGACACTGCGCAGTTGGAGGCGGCCAGTTCGCTCGGGGCCCGCGCGCCCCGCATGGTCCGGCAGATCATCCTGCCGGAGGCGCTGCCCGCGCTGGCGGCCGGCGGCAGCCTCGTGCTGGTGCTGTGCCTCAACGAGTTCGGCATCGTGCTGTTCACCGGAGCCAAGGGCGTCACGACCCTGCCGGCCCTCGTCTACAGCAAGGCGATCCTGGAGTCCGACTACCCGGGCGCGTGTGTGGTCGCCGTGGTCAACGTCCTTCTCTCCGTGGGCCTGTACGGCCTGTACCGGGTGGTGAGCCGTCGTGCTGGTGCATAGCCGCAAGGCGAAGTGGGCACTGTGGGCGGTCTTCCTCGTCCTCTTCCTCCCCCTCTTCGCGCTGCCGCTGCTCGTCGTCCTCGGCGCGTCCTTCGCCACCCACTGGTCCAGCGTCCTGCCGTCCGGCCTGACCACCGCCAACTACAAGGCAGCCACTCACGGCGATGCCCTCCAGGCGCTCACCACCAGCCTGCTCACCGCACTCGGCGCGAGCCTGCTCGCCCTGACCGTCGGCACCTGGGCGGCGCTGGCCGGCGCGGCGCTGAAGAAGAGCCACCGGCGTGTGATGGACGCCCTGTTCGTCCTGCCGGTCGCCGTCCCCTCCGTAGTGGTGGGCCTGGCGGTCCTGGTCGCGTTCTCCCAGCCGCCGGTGCTGCTCAACGGCACCCGGTGGATCGTCGTCATCGCGCACACCGTGCTGGTCACGGCCTTCGCATACCAGTCGGTCTCCGCCGCCCTGCGCCGCCTCGACCCGGCCTACGAGCAGGCCGCCGCCTCCCTCGGCGCCGGGCCCGCCCGGGTGCTGTGGCGGGTGCGGCTGCCGCTGCTGCTGCCCTCCCTCACCGCCGCGGCCGGCCTCTGCTTCGCCCTGTCCATGGGGGAGCTGAGCGCCACGATGATGCTCTACCCGCCGGACTGGACCCCGCTGCCCGTCCTGATCTACGCGGCCACCGACCGCGGCTCCCTGTTCGCCGGCTCCGCCCTCGCCGTCGTCCTCATGGCGGCGACCCTGCTGGTCCTGCTCGCCGTCTCCCGGATCCGCACCAGGGCCGCCCACCGCTAGGCCGGGGGCCCGGCCGCTCCCCGGCCGTCCTCCCGACCGCTCCCGCCCACCCCCCGCACCTCCCCTCCCACTCCCCGAACCCTCCCTCCCACCCTCCCGGGCTCGTCCCACCCAGCAAGGAGTTCACCTCGCCATGCGCAAGAACACGCTCAAGATCGCCACCGCCGTCTGTCTTCTCGCCGCCCCGCTCACCGCCTGCGGCGGCAACTCCTCCGCCGCCGACGCCAAGGTCGTCACCGTCTACAGCGCCGACGGACTCAAGGGCGAGAACGGAGACGGCTGGTACGACCGCGTCTTCCAGGACTTCGAGAAGGAGACCGGCATCAAGGTCAAGTACGTCGAGGGCGGCTCCGGCGAGATGGTCCAGCGGGCCGTCCGCGAGAAGGGCAACCCGCAGGCCGACGTGCTGGTCACCCTGCCGCCGTTCATCCAGCAGGCGGACAGCAAGGGCCTGCTCGAGAAGTACACGCCGCAGGGCGCCGACCAGGTCGGCACCGAGGACAAGGCCACCGACGGCACCTGGACCTCCGTGGTCAACAACTACTTCGGCTTCATCTACAACAAGAAGGAGCTGAAGCAGGCCCCCACCACCTGGGAGCAGCTCCTCGACGGCAAGTACAAGAACAAGCTCCAGTACTCCACGCCGGGTGTCGCCGGCGACGGCACCGCCGTGCTCGTCAAGGCCATGCACGACTTCGGCGGCAAGGACGCGGCGCTCGCGTACCTGAAGAAGCTCCAGGCCAACAACGTCGGACCGTCCGCCTCCACCGGCAAGCTCGCGCCCAAGGTCGACAAGGGCGAACTGGTCGTCGCCAACGGCGACGTCCAGATGAACTTCGCCCAGTCAAAGACCATGCCCAACCTGGGCATCTGGTTCCCGGCCCGGCAGGGCGGGAAGCCGACCACCTTCGCCCTGCCGTACGCCGCCGGACTGGTCAGCCACGCCCCGCACGACGCCAACGGCAGGAAGCTTCTGGACTTCATGCTCGGCAAGCAGGCGCAGCAGCAGGTCAGCGAGATCGGCGGCGGCTTCAGCGCCCGGCAGGACGTCAAGGCCACCGACGCCAACGCGACCGACCTGGCCAAGCTGATGCAGGGCGTGGAGGTGTTCACTCCGGACTGGAACGACATCGACAAGAACCTCACGACGTACGTCGAGGCGTGGAAGCAGGCCACCGGAAGCTGAACCGACCACCGGCAAGATCCGACCTCCGGCAAGATCCGGCCACTGGCTAGGCTGGACTCACGCAAACGCGCGTACGGCAGGAGGCCGAAGCACATGGCAGACCGCAAGCCCATCGAGTCGTGGCTCACCGACATGGACGGTGTCCTGATCCACGAGGGTGTTCCGATCCCCGGTGCCGACGCCTTCCTGAAGAAGCTGCGTGAGTCCGGCCGGCCGTTCCTGGTGCTGACCAACAACTCCATCTACACCCAGCGCGACCTGCACGCCCGCTTGCAGCGCATGGGCCTGGACGTGCCGATGGAGAACATCTGGACGTCCGCCCTGGCCACCGCCCAGTTCCTCGACGACCAGCGGCCCGGCGGCAGCGCCTACGTCATCGGCGAGGCCGGCCTGACCACCGCGCTGCACGACATCGGCTACATCCTGACCGACCACGACCCCGACTTCGTGATCCTGGGGGAGACCCGGACGTACTCGTTCGAGGCCATGACGAAGGCCGTGCGGCTGATCAACGACGGCGCCCGGTTCATCGCCACCAACCCGGACAACGTGGGCCCCTCCGCCGAGGGTGCCCTGCCCGCGACCGGCTCGGTCGCCGCCCTGATCACCGCGGCGACCGGCCGGAAGCCGTACTTCATCGGCAAGCCCAACCCGCTGATGATGCGCGCCGGGCTGAACGCGATCGGGGCCCACTCGGAGACCTCCGCCATGATCGGCGACCGTATGGACACCGACGTGCTCGCGGGCCTGGAGGCCGGGATGCGGACGTTCCTGGTCCTCACCGGTGTCACGCAGGCGAAGGACATCGACCGCTACCCGTTCCGGCCGTCCCACGTCGTCGACTCGATCGCGGACCTCGTCGAGCGGATCTGAGAACCCCGTCCCGCCCTCACCCCTTCTCACCCATTCGGCGCAGCGCGGTTTCGCAGCGGATGCGGCCGTGGCCCGTCGGGAGTCTCCTGATAGCGGAGGTTTCACGATGGGTCCATTGCGCCTGACACTCTGCACGGGACTCCTCGCGGCCGCCGCCCTCGTCCCGGCGGCCGACGGGGTGGATGGTCCGGGTGGTCCGGGCGGTCCGGTTCTGCCCGGTGCCCCGGCGGCTCCGGGCGCCCTCGCCGTCGTACCGCCGTCGAAGCCGCCCACCGTCTCGGCTTCCCCGAGCCCAACACGCACGCCACCCACTCGACCCACGCCGTTCGTTCCGGCCACCCGGACCCCCGGGCCCACCACCGACCCCGCACCGGCCGCTCCGCCCGCGCCCGGCACGGCGCACGCGGTGACCGGGTTGGTGCTCGCGGGTGCCGCCGGGGCGGCCGTCCTCCTCCTTCCCCGGGCGCGCGGTACGACCCGTGCCGGGGACGGCCGGCGCGGCCGCCACGGCCGCGGATCGCACTGAGGGCGGGATCGGCATGTCCGACCACGACGGCACCCGCTCCCGCTGCACCGGCCGCCTCCTGGCCGGCCTGGCCTGGGTGGTGCTGCTGCTCGGGCTGTGGCTCTGGGGACGCGATCTCACCGACGTACGGGAGTCCCTGGCGCCGTCGGCCACCGGGGACATGGCCGCGGCCGGCCGGCCCTCCGCGGACCGGCTGCCCATGGCGTCCGGCCCGCTGGCCGACGCCCCGCCGCGGCGCCTGGACATCCCCGGCCTGGGAGTGCGGGCGCCGGTGGTGGCCCGCGGCCTGGACGCGCGGGGCGCGGTCGAACCGCCGCCGGCGGACCAGTCCGGCACGGTCGGCTGGTACGGCGCCGGGGTGAAGCCGGGGGCGTCCGGGACCGCGCTGCTGGTGGGCGACCTCGGTGCCGGGAACCGGCCCGGGGCGTTCGACCGGATCGGTTCGCTGCGGCCCGGCGAGGCGGTCCGGGTGGTCCGGGACGACGGCAGCGTCGCCGACTTCACCGTCGACGACGTCAAGGTCCTGACCGGCGACCGGCTCGACGTCCGGCAGGCGTCCGGGGAACCGAAGCCGGGCCGCGCCGAACTGCGGCTGATCGGCTGCGGCGGCACCGTCGACGGAGCGAGCCGCGGCTGCGCCGCGAGCGTGGTCGTGTCGGCGTACCTCACGGGCACCGGCCAATGAGGCCACCGACCAATGAGGCCCCGGCCCGTGAGGCCACGGCCACCACCGCCACCCCGCCGCCACCGCCACTGTCACCCGGCCCAGTCGACGAACCCCTCCCCGACTGACCGCTCCCCATGGGACTTTGAGGCCTCGGGCGACCTGTGACCTGTGACAGCATGGAACCCGGCCGAGCGCACCAAGGGGGAAGGCATGTACGGCATGAGGGGGGCCCTCTCGCGTGCCCGTGCGGCGGGGGTCCGGGCGTCCGCGGCGGTGCTGGGGGCGGCACTGCTGGCCGCCGGGTGCACCTCCGGGGGCGGCGACAAGGACGACGGCGCCGGGATCACCCAACAGCCCAAGGAAGCCGACCCGTTCTGGGTCAACCCGGACAGCAGGGCGGCCCGTCAGGTCGCCGCCTACCTCAAGGACGGGAAGAAGGCCGACGCCGAGCAGATCCGGAAGATCGCCGGGCAGCCGACCGCCGAGTGGATCGGCCCGGAGAACCCCGAGCAGGAGGCCCGCGGCTTCACCGAGGCCGCCGACAAGGCGGGCCGCACCGCGCTGCTCGTCCTCTACAACATCCCGCACCGCGACTGCGGCCAGTACTCGCAGGGCGGCGCCGCCGACGGGGACGCCTACCGCTCCTGGGTGGACGGCGTGGCCCGGGGCATCGGCGACCGCCCGGCCACGGTGATCCTGGAACCGGACGCCCTGCTGCACCTGGTGGACGGCTGCACCCCGGAGGAATTCCGCGAGGAGCGCTACGACCTGCTCGAGGGCGCGGTCGAACGGCTCACGTCCCTGAAGAGCACCAAGGTGTACGTGGACGCGGGCAACGCGGGCTGGGGCCGCCCCGACCAGATCTTCGAGCCGCTGCGCCGCGCGGGCGTGGACCGGGCCGACGGCTTCGCGGTCAACGTCTCCAACTTCTACTCCACCCGGGAATCCCTCGCCTACGGCAAGCAGTTGTCCGCCAAGCTGGGCGGCAAGCACTTCGTCGTCGACACCAGCCGCAACGGCAACGGCCCCTACGACGGCGGGGATCCGGGCGAGCGCTGGTGCAACCCGCCCGGCCGGGCACTGGGCGAGGCACCCACGACGAGGACGGCCGACCCGCTGGCCGACGCCTACCTGTGGGTCAAGCGGCCCGGCGAGTCCGACGGCACCTGCAAGGGCGGCCCGAAGGCGGGGGACTGGTGGGCCGACTACGCGCTGAAGCTGGCGAGGGCCAGCAAGTAGAGTACCCGGAACACGACTTGGGGCGCCCCCCTGGAGGGAGGGCGCCCCTGAGTGCATGCGGCTACGGGACCTCGGCTGCTCCCGGGTCCCGGCCCGCTACGGGACCTTCACCCACTGCGCCTCGCTCGGCGTTCCCTGGTCGTCGTCGACGAACAGCATGTACCACCCCGACTGCACCAGGTTCCGGCCCTTCGGCACCGTCACCGTGATCTTGTCGCCGGACGTGGTGAAGTCCAGCGCGATCGAGCGCTGGTCGACGTCCGTGACATGCGTGGAGGCACTCGGGCGGATCAGCCGGACCTTCTTGATCGTGCCGGCGTGCTGCGAGGCGAACGTGCCGGAAGCGCCCCGGGCGATGGTCCGCGGGCCGCCCGACAGGGAGGGCCGCGCGTCCCGGTACAGATACGGCGGCGTGTAGATCTCGACGCGCTGCTCGAACGTGCCGGGCTTGGTGTTGGCCTTGTCGCCGTAGAGCGAGTCGGAACCGAAGAACATCACCCGGCCGTCCGGCAGCAGGATCGAGCCGGCGTGGTAGTTGCGGCCCACCAGCGGGTCGGCGACCCGCTTGAAGGAGTTGGTCCCCGGGTCGTAGAGCCGGGCCTGGAGGATGTTGGAGTCGCCGCGGCCGCGGTAGTCCTCGGAGCCGCCCGAGACCAGGATGGAGTCGTCGGGCAGGACCGAGGACTGCGGGTAGCGGGTGCCCTTCTCCAGCGTCGGACCGTCCGTGAAGCGCGGGTTCTTCGCCTTCAGGTCGATGATGCGGGTCTTCCTGCTGGCCAGTTGGGACTCGCCGACCCCGCCGCCGCCGATCACCATGAACCGCTCGTCCTGCGCGGGCGGCAGCAGCACCGTGCCGGAGGTCTCCATCATCTGCGCGTCGCTCAGGCCGGGCAGCTCGGTGAACTTGTTGCTGTCCACGTCCCAGACACCCGGGTCGCGGCCCACGTCGGCCGGCCCGTAGCCCGCGTTGGAGCCGGAGTAGAACAGCTTGCCGTTCTGCAGCAGGAACAGCGCCGGATAGGTCGGGAACTGACGGACCTTCGGCGTGTACGTCCACTTCTTGGTCTTGGGGTCGAAGACCTCGTTCTTGCCCGGGACCAGCTGGCCGATGTCGTCGAGGCCGGAGACGCTGAGGATCTTCCCGTCGCTCAGGGTGGCGAGCGTCGGGTACCAGCGGGCCTCGTTCATCGGGTCGACCTTGATGTACTTCTCGGCGACCGGGTCGAACTCGTAGGCGTCCCGGATCCCCTGGAAGTCCTTCTTGTCCAGGGCGAGCTTCTCCGCGATGCCGTAGGTGTTGCGGGTGTCGTCGCCGGACAGGCCCTGGATCCGGTAGTTGTCCTGGGTGCCCGTCTCGTACCGGGCGCCGCTCTTCTGCGCCTCGACGTAGATGCGGCCCAGACCCGGGCTGTTGCCCAGGAACCTGCCGGCCTGGTCGAACTTCTTCTTGGCGCGCGGCACCAGCACCGGGTCCTTGGAGACGAACGTCTTGCCGTTCTCCCCGCCGGTGAACCTCGTGCCCGCGGGCAGCGTGATCGGCTTGTCCGGGTTCTCGTTGTGGACGATCATCAGGCCGCCCGCCTTGGTGACGTCGCCCTGGAGCTTCTCGTACCGCTTGGTGCCGCCGGCGATCAGGATCTTGCCGTCGGCGAGCTGGGTGTGGCCCGTGCAGAACAGGTCCTCGGGCGTGGGCACCTTCTTGACGGTGCCCTTGACCGGGTCCCAGATACGGGTGTCGAACTGCCGGGCGTCGAAGTTCTTCTTGTTGTTGCCCGAGCCGGCCACCATCAGCACCTTGCCCGTGTGCAGCAGCACGGCGTGGATGGTGTTCTGCCGGTACTCCTTGGGGAACTCGACGATCTCCCAGTGGCCGTTCTCGGCCTTGTACTCGGGTTTGTTGATCTTGTACTGGTGGTAGCGCTCCGTGCCGAAGCGGTAGAGCCACGGCCCGTTCATTCCGGCCAGAGCGACTACCACCACCGCGCCGATCCCGAGCCGTCGGGCGCGCCGGAGGCCGGCCTGGTCCTTCATTCCTTACGTCCCCCCAGTCCACCGAGGGCGATCTGCATGGTGTGCTCGCCCGTCGTTCCGTCCGTTCCGGCCCCACTCGGCCCCTGCTGTCCCGCGCTGCCCGGCGCGTGTCCCGGCGGTACCTCCGCCACCGGGACCGGCATGCCCCGCGCCGGTGTGTGCGCCCGGTGCGGGTGCGCCGGGACCGCGTCCCACGGCTCCGGCGCGGCGGCCCCGGACGCCTGCCGGCGCCGCTCCTGCCGCAGCGTCCACCGCCAGGCGAAGATCGGTGCGGCGGTGACGAGCATGGCGAACGTGGCCCAGGTGATCATCGCCGGGTGGGAGTGCCCGAGGGCGAAGCCCGCGACGAGCGAGCCGCCGAAGACCAGGATGAAGAACCAGTGGATGCGGAACGTCCCGAACAGCGTGTCGGGGCTCGCCGACTCGCCCTTCGGGGTCACCACGAACTTGCTCTTGCGCCGCAGCACGGCGTCCATCAGCGAGCGCGCGTAGACCGGCGCCGACAGCGCCGACATCACCATGCCGGCCACCCCGCCGGAGCCCTCCGGCTCGTGCGGCGAGACGTTGTGCCGGCGGTTCCAGACGTACAGGCCGATCTGGAGCGCCGAGGCGTTGCCGTACAGCATCAGCCACACGGTCGGGTCGATGTTCACGCCCGAGGCGCCGAGGCCCAGGAACAACGCGCAGCTCAGGGCCGCCAGGATCCAGTTGAGGGCGGACATCGGATAGAAGATGATCATCATCGTGTAGTTGAAGAGCTTGGCCGGCGGCAGGGTGCCGAAGCCCTTCCAGTACTGCTTGAGGATCGTCTCGTAGGTGCCTCGCGACCAGCGCAGCTGCTGGGTGAAGAAGTCCGTCCAGGCGTTCGGGCCCTCGCCGACCGCGAGCACGTCGGGGGTGTAGACCGACTTCCACTTGCGGCCGGTCGCCGGGTTCTTGGCGCGGTGCATCTCGAAGCCGGTGGCCATGTCCTCGGTGATCGAGTCGTACAGGCCGCCGATCTGCTTGAGCGCCTTGATTCGCACGGCGTTCGAGGTGCCGACGAACATCGGCGCGCCGTAGCGGTTGCCGGCCCGCTGGATCAGCGCGTGGAAGAGGAACTGCTGCGACTCGGCCGCCTTGGTGACGAACGTGTCGTAGTTGCCGTAGACCTGAGGGCCGATCACGAAGCCGACGTCGGGGTCGCGGAAGTACCCCAGCATCCGCTCCAGGTAGTTGGGCAGCGGGACGTGGTCGGTGTCGACGGAGGCGAAGAAGTCGTAGTCGTCGCCGTGCGCCTGGAGCCAGGCGTTGTAGTTGCCGTGCTTGGTCTTGGCGCGGTGCGGACCCTTGGCCTGGTTCCAGCGCGCGACGCCCTTGCGGCTGAAGTGGTGCACGCCCAGGCGCGCGCAGACTTCCTTCACGTCGGGGTCGTCGCCCTCGTCGAGCAGCCAGACGTGCAACAGGCCCCGGTGACGCAGCCGTACGGCGGCCTCCAGGGTCTTGGTCACCATCTCCAGCGGTTCCTTGCCGGGCACGAAGGAGGTCAGGAACGCGACCCGTGTGCCGGGCTCGGGCACCACCGGGACCGGGTCCCGGGCGACCAGGGTGGCGTGTGCGTTGGACAGCACGTTCATGCAGCGGAAGAACTCGATCAGGCCGATCGAGACCAGCATCACCGCGTCGAGGGCCGGCAGGAAGTCGTAGGCCGGGTAGTCGCGTTCGGTCCAGTGCTTGGGCTGGAGCAGCCACGCCAGCAGGACCAGCGACAGCAGCGGCGCGGCGGCGAGCATCAGCGCGACCCGGATGCGGTGCGGCTCCTGCGAGATCAGCGAGCGGTACTGCACCGTGTACGGCTCGTCCGGGTCGGGCTCGGTGAGGGGGCCGGCCAGCCGGCTGTAGTGCTCGTAGTCGTATTTCGGCAGGGACTTCTTGATTCTGCGGAATGTCCCCGTGGTGCCGGTGCGGTGTCCCGGCACTCGTAGCCGGGTCGTCTCAGAAGGATCGGATTCGTGCCGGGCGCCCGACGGCGTCGACGTCATGACTCATCCCCCCACACGCATGCGAGCGCGTGTTCGTCGGTTCCTTCGTCCGTTCGAGGCCCCCCTCGGCCCGTCACGGACGTTTGCGTGCCGGCCGCGGGTCACCAGGTCGGTCCCACCCCGGAGACACGGCACCGCGGCCCGCCGGTTGCATGGCTGCCCCCCGTGGCGGCCGTCGACGCGCGGGAGTCACGGCTCACCACGCGGCTGGAGCAACCGGCTCCTACAACCCCCCAACACCCCCCAACATCCCCAGCACCCCCCAAGTGCCGCCAAAGGGCGGCAGCTTGAAACATCCAGGGTTCTACGGTGCTCAGCATGATCGCAAGACGCGAAACTCGGAGTTTACCGGCCATACGCGTGCATTGCGGAGAGGGGGTGCGCCGAGGTGTTCGGCACCCTGCGCCGCTCGATCTTCTGTACGGCTGAGACGGGAGAGGCGTTCAGCCGGAACGCAAGGAACCGGTTAAAAGTGAGGCGAGCCCGGTCCTGTGGACCGGGCTCGCCTTTGTCGTGGTGCGCCGCCAGGGACTCGAACCCCGGACCCGCTGATTAAGAGTCAGCTGCTCTAACCAACTGAGCTAGCGGCGCCTGCTGACACCGTTCACTTTACATGACCTCCGGAGGTCCCCCGACCAGCCGCGCCCGCTGGGCGGGGCCGGTGGAGCCGTCCTGTACATCGTTCGGACCGTCAATGTTCGCGTCCGGTGGACAGTTGTGGCAATGATCAACGTGCACAGATCAGGATATGTACCTATGAAGTGTGAGGAAGATCGCATGATGTCTCCGGTGTTCGAGGACATCGACCCCGCGAGCGACTGCGACTGCCCCGTGCGCGGGCGCGGCCTCTCCCGCTCCCCGGCCGCCCGCACCCCGGTCCGTGCGGCCGCCGCGCATCGCGCGCTGGTCGTGGCGGCCGTCACCGCCGCCGCCGTCCTCGGCGTGGGCCATGCGCCACCGGCGGCGGCAGTCATCCACACCGCCGGCCGGACACCCGGGCCGCCGGACACCCGGTCCTCGGCCGACGAGACGGAGACCCCGCAGGGCGTCGCGGGCGCGTTGTTCGGGCCGGGCGGACCGGTCAAGGCGGGGGAGCAGGTCGTGATCGGCGCCACCACCCGGTCGCAGATCGTCGCCCGGGCCAAGAAGTGGCTGGACGCCCGGGTGCCGTACAGCATGAACCTCTTCTGGCGCGACGGATACCGCCAGGACTGCTCCGGCTTCGTCTCGATGGCCTGGGACCTGCCGCGCAACGAGTGGACCGGCAGTCTCGGCCGGTACGCGGCGCGGATCACCAAGGAGCAGCTCCAACCCGGCGACATCCTGCTCTTCCACAACCCCGACAACCCTCAGAAGGGCTCACACGTGGTGCTCTTCGGCGGCTGGATCGACCAGCGGCACACCTCGTACATCGCCTACGAGCAGGCGCCGCCGCACGCTCGCAGCAGGACCACTCCGTACGCGTACTGGACCAACTCCAAGCGCTACGTCCCCTACCGCTACAAGGGCGTCACCCGGGGTGCGGCCGGTCCTGCGGCGGCGTCGCCCGCGCCGTACCCGGGAGCGGCGTACTTCGGACCCGGCGCCAACAACCCGCATGTCACCCGGCTCGGCCGGATGCTCGCCGCCCGCGGCGGCGCCTCCTACTACGCCAAGGGGCCCGGCTCGCGCTGGTCGGAGGCGGACCGGCGGGCCACCCAGGCCTTCCAGCGGGCCCAGGGCTGGACCGGGGCGGCCGCGGACGGACTGCCGGGCCCGCGGACATGGCAGCTGCTGGTGACCGGGAAGGGCAAGGACATCAAGGCCGCGGCCCCCGCCTCGCACGGGGTGCCCGGCTATCCGGGGCGGGCGATGTTCCGGCCCGGTGCCGACAACCGGTACGTCACCGAGCTGGGCCGGCAGCTGGTGAGGAAGGGGTACGGCCGGTTCTACACCAACGGCCCGGGGCCGCGCTGGTCGGACGCGGACCGGCGGGCCGTCGAGGCCTTCCAACGCGCCCAGGGGTGGCGGGGCGGCGCGGCGGACGGCCGGCCGGGGCCCGAGACCTGGCGCCGGCTCTTCGCATGACCGCGGTCCCGGAGGGGCCGCCGATCCACCGTACGAACGTCTGAACCATCTGGCGCGGAGGCTGGAGGCAGGTATGAGTACGACCACATCCCCCACACCCGAATACGACGAGCACGAGGTGATCACGGCCTCGGACGGCTGGGCGGGCCGCTGCGTCCCCCGGCTCATCCACAACGAGGGGACCACGGAGATCCCCGTCCATCTGCTGTTCCGCGACGACGCGGACACGATCCCGCTGCCGGTCATGCCCGCGGTGGTGGGCAGCAGGAAGGGCACCGGTGAGCAGCCGCGGCTGGGGCACGGGCACCGGGTGCCCGCGCCGGCCCGCCCGGTGCCGGAGATGGACTCCGAACTGGTGGAGCGCCCGGCGCCGGTGCTGCCCGGCGCGGCCGGGGTGCTGGCCGGGGCCTGCGGGGTGGCGGGCTGTGTGCTCACCTCGTGGTGGGCGGGGGTGCTGCCGGGCATCGCGGTGCGGCTGCTGGGGCTGCCGGCGTCCGCGGACGCCGGACTCGGCGGACCGCAGTGGGCCGCGTACGGCGGGGCGGGGGCGCTCGCCCTGTTCGGTTTCGGCGGGCTGGCCCGGGGCCGGACCGGGCGGGCCTGGGTGCTCGGCCTGTTCGGCCGCTACCGGGGGACCGTCCGGCGCACCGGGCTGCTGTGGCTGAACCCGCTGATGCCGCGCCGCCGTATCGACGTCCAGCTGCGGCACTGGCGCAGCGAGCCGATGCCGGCCGCCGAAGCGGGCGGGGTCGCACTACGGGTGGTGGCGCTGGTGGTGTGGCGGGTGCGGGACACCGCGCGGGCCATGCTCGGGATCGACGACCACGAGACGTACCTGCGCGAGTGCGTCGAGGCGGCGCTGGCCCGGGTGCCGGTGGACCCGCCGGGTGGCGCGCGGGGGGCGGCGGCCACCGCGGAGACGCTGACCCGGCTGGTGAAGCGGGAGGTGACACCGGTCGGTCTGGAGGTGTTCTCGGTCCAGCTGGTCCGGGTCGAGTACGCGCCGGAGGTCGCCGCCGCCATGCATCGGCGCAGCGTCGCCGCACTGGACGCGCGGCACCGGGCGAGCATGCTCACCTCGGTGGTGGACTCGGTGGAGGACACGGTGACCCGGCTGACCACCAGAGGTCTTGTCGACCTCAACGACTATGAACGCAAGCTGCTGGTACGGGACTTGACGGTGGCGTTCTGCGCGGGAGGCCGGGAACCGGGGCTCTGACGGGGACGGCGTGACGGGGGCGGGGGAGGGCGCGTCTTTGGTATGGACATGTTCAAGTAACGGCAATAGCCTGAACTTGGTCTAGACCTGCACAGCTCACTGAACCTCCCCCACATCTCCAGGAGCGGCAGTATGCGCACCAAGGCCAAGATCTCCGCAGCCGTGCTCGGCCTCACGACCGCCGGAGCCTTCGTGCTCTCCACCGGCGGCGCCAGCAGCCACGGCTACACCGACCTGCCCATCAGCCGGCAGAAGCTCTGCAACAACGGAACCGTCGCCAACTGCGGCGACATCCAGTGGGAGCCGCAGAGCGTCGAGGGCCCGAAGGGCTTCCCGGCCTCCGGGGCGGCCGACGGGCGGCTCTGCTCTGGGAACAACACCCGGTTCAGCCAGCTCGACAGCCCCAAGACCCCCTCGGGCGGCGCCTGGCCGACCACCAAGGTCAACGGCGGCCAGAGCTACACCTTCCGCTGGCAGTTCACGGCCATGCACGCCACGACGGACTTCAAGTACTACGTGACCAAGCAGGGCTGGAACCAGAACCACGCCCTGACCCGCGCCGACCTCAACACGACCCCGTTCCTGACGGTGCCCTACGGCGGACAGCGCCCGCCGGCCACCCTCAGCCACAGCGGCTCCCTGCCGACCGGGCTGAGCGGCCACCACGTCATCCTCGCGGTCTGGACGATCGCCGACACGGGCAACGCGTTCTACGCCTGCTCCGACGTCACGTTCTGAGCGTCGATCCGGGCGTTCCCCGATCTGAGCATTCCCTGAGCCACCGGACCGGCCGGCGTGGGTAGATTCCCCCCACGCCGGCCGATCACGGCGGCGCCGGAGTCCGGGGGATCTCATGGAAGTGCTGTTCTACGTCGTGCCGCTGCTCATGATCGGCACCGCGGTCTTCGTGCTGACCAGAGTCCTCCGCCGCGCCCGGGAGGTGCGCGGTGCCTGGGGCAGCGGGCTCACGGCCCGGGCGCGGTGTCTGCGGACGTACACCACAACCAGCGGCGGCGGGGAGACCACGGTGAGCACGACGCTGCACCACGTGTACGAGTTCACCACGCGTGACGGCCACAGCGTCCGCTTCGAGGAGAGCAACGGACTCGCGACGGTCGTCGAGGGCGACATCGTCACCGTGTACTACGCGGCGGAGCGGCCGGAGCGGGCGACGGCCCACGCCCCGGCACGCGGGAAGCTCGCGGCGGAATCGGGCTGCCTGGTGGCTTTCCTGGGCGTCTTCATCACGGGCTGCGTGATCTTCATGGTCGTCGTCCACGTGTTCTTCTCGTTCTTCCCGGCGGAGGACGCCTTCCTGCCGTAGACGCGAGAAGGGCCCCCCGTGATCACGAGGGGCCCTTCATCTGTGCGCCGCCAGGGACTCGAACCCCGGACCCGCTGATTAAGAGTCAGCTGCTCTAACCAACTGAGCTAGCGGCGCATGACTCCCGCCATCCGCTTCTCGCGGTCGGCGACGAAGAAAATACTACCTGGTCCTCGGGGGTGCTTCGACCATCCCGGGGGCCGGGGCGCCGGGACGGCCCGGAAGGCCGCCGGCGCCCCGGAGCGGCCCCTACAGCACGGCGCTCAGGAACTCCCGGGTGCGCTCGTGGTCGGGGTCGCCGAAGAGCTTCTCCGGCGGCCCGGACTCGATCACCCGGCCCGAGTCGAACATCAGCACCTGGTCGGAGATGTCCCGGGCGAAGTTCATCTCGTGGGTCACGCAGAGCAGCGTGATGTCGGTGGTGTGCGCGATCTCCCTGAGCAGGTCGAGCACGCCCGCCACCAGCTCCGGGTCCAGGGCCGAGGTCACCTCGTCGAGGAGCAGGATCTCCGGCCGCATGGCGAGCGCCCGGGCGATCGCCACCCGCTGCTGCTGGCCACCGGACAGCTGCGACGGATGGGCGTCGATCTTGTCCGCCAGCCCGACGAGGTCGAGGAGTTCACGGGCCCGCTCCTCCGCCTCCTCGCGGCCGAGCCCGAGCACGTTGACGGGCGCCTCCGTGATGTTCTGGAGCACCTTCATGTTCGGGAACAGGTTGAACTGCTGGAAGACCATCCCGATCTTCCTGCGGATCCGGCGCAGGTGCTTCTCGTTCGCCGGGTGCAGGGTCCCGTCCGGGCCGGGCATGTGGGACAGCGGCTCGCCGGCCACGTGGATCACGCCGTCGCTGACGCGCTCGAGCGTCATCAGCAGCCGCAGGATGGTCGTCTTCCCCGAGCCGCTCGGCCCGATCAGCGTCACGTGCTCACCGCGCTGGACGGCGAAGTCCAGCCGGTCGAGCACGACGTGATCGCCGAAGCGCTTGACCACCTGGTCGAAGCGGACCAGATCCGCGGGCGGCGCGTCCGGCGCCGCGTTCTCGGGCGCCTGCGGCGGCGTCTTCTGCAAAGGGTCAGTGGCCAAGGCGCTTCTCCAGCTTTCTCATCAGAAGCGAGGTCGGGTAGCTTGCCGCCAGGAAGAACAGGCCCGCCAGGGTGAACGTCTCGGCGTAGGTGAAGTGGTCCGCGCCGTACTCACGGGCCTTGGCGACCATCTCCTGGACCGTGATGACGGCCAGGAACGGGGTCTCCTTGAACATCGAGATGCCGTAGTTGCCCAGCGCCGGCAGCACTTTGCGCACCGCCTGCGGCAGGATCACCGCCTGCCAGGTGCGGCGCGGCGACATGGACAGCGCCCGGCAGGCCTCCCACTGGCCCTTCGGCACGGCGTCGATGCCCGCCCGGTACACCTCCGACAGGTAGGAGGCGTAGTGGATGCCGAGCACCGCGACGCCGATGGTCAGCGGGTCCACCGTGTTGAAGACCGCGTAGGCGCCGACCAGCTGCACCAGCAGCGGGGTGGACCGGACGAACTCGGTGACCGTCCGCACCGGCACGGTGACCAGCCGGCTCGGCACCCGTCCGGCCACGGCCACGAGCAGGCCGAGGACGGCGGCCACCGCGGTGCCGAGGACCGTGGCCAGCAGCGTGGTCAGAAAGCCGTGCCACAGCAGCGGCAGCGAGTCGCGGACCGCGCCCCAGTCCCATGCGTAGCTCACGACGCGCCTCCCGCCATCTCGGGCTCGCCCGCCGAATCGGCGCCGCGGCGGCGCAGCAGGGCGCGGCGGTCCGTGTGCAGGCCGAGCCGGGACTTGGCGTGCCGCTCCAGGGCGTTCATCAGCAGCGTCAGCGCGTAGGCGAGGACGAAGTAGATCATCAGCAGGGTCAGATAGGCCCACGTGGTCGCGCCGGTGCGGTCACGCATCTGCTGGACCACCGTCGTCAGGTCGGCCGCGGAGATCAGCCACAGCAGCGGGGTGCACTTCAGCAGCTGGATCAGCAGGTTCGTGAACGAGGGGATCATCTGCACCCACGCCTGCGGCAGGATCACCCGGTGCATGCGTTGCAGCGGCGTCATGTTCAGCGCGACGGCGGCCTCCCACTGTGCCTTGGGCACGGCGTTCAGCGCGCCGCGCACCACCTCGGAGCCGTAGGCGCCGTAGTTCATGCCGAACGCCACCACACCGCAGAACAGCGGCGACAGTTCGTACCCGGACAGCAGCGGGAACGCGTAGTACAGCCAGAACAGCTGGACGTACAGCGAGGTGCCGCGGAGGAACTCCACGACCACCCGGGAGACGCCGCGGGCGAGCAGGAGCCTGCTGTTGGCCGCGAAGCCGAACACGAAGGACAGGGTGAGCGCGACGGCCGAGCCGAGGACCGTGGCCTCGACCGTCACGAGCAGCCCCGACCACACGTCGGAGATGTGGTCGAAGAAGTACGTGTAGAAGTCACCCATGGACAGGCGTCCCCGTCAGCCCTTGCACAGGTCGGCGGTCTTCAGGTCCGCCGGCGGGATCGTGTCCTTGCCGAACCCGTACTCTTCGACGAGCTGCACGTACCGGCCCGGATCCGAGGTGATCTTCTTCAGCTGCTCGTTGAAGGCGTCCCGGAGCTCCTCGCTGCCCTTGCGGAAGACGGCGCCGCCCGGGCTGTACTGCTTCACGCCGCCGACCACCGGCACGAACGAGTCGGTGACCTCCACCTTCGGGTTGGTCCTGGCCAGCCAGCGCAGCGAGATGCCCGTCAGCACGAAGGCGTCGATCCTGCCCTGCGCGACCGCGTCCGCGCCGTCCTGCGGCTTCTGCAGCGTCCGTATGCCGCTCTCGGAGATCCCGGCGGCGGTGACGTAGCCCTTCTCCACCGCGCCCGACATCACGCCGATGGTCGCCCCGGCCGACTTGGCGGCGGCGAGGTCGGTCAGGTTCTTCGGGTTGCCCTTCTTCACCATCATCGCGGTGGGCGAGACGAACTCGGGCTCGGAGAACAGGGCCTTCTGGCAGCGCTCCGGGATGATGGCCATGCCCGCACTGATCACGTCGTACTTGCCGGCCTGGAGACCGGGGATCAGACCGTCCCACTCGGAGAAGGTCGGCTTCAGCTCGTCCACTCCCAGGGCCTTGAAGATCTCTCTGTGCAGCGTCGGTGCCTCGCCCTTGAGCTGCCCGCCCTCCTCGAAGCCGTACGGGGCCTCGTTGGCGTAGGCCACCTTCACATAGCCCTGCTTCTTCAGTTGTTCCAGCTTCGAGCCCTTGCCGTCGCCGCTGTCCGTCTTGCTGCAGGCGGCCAGCAGCCCGGGGACGGTGAGCATGCCGCCCACGGCCGCCGTCCTGGTCAGAAAGCCCCGGCGGGACAGGTTGGGGAACTCGGACATGGACACTCACCCTCCAAAAGAGCCTCGTCGGCTCGGGCCCTTCGCAGATAGTGGTGGCGCCTGCCCGATCTCCGTCGTCTATGCGGACGGACTTGGGGATGTAATCCAACGGTGTCCGGGGGGATACCGTTCCGTGTCCGGATGCGGAGGGACGGGACGGGTGTGAACTCCCGCGCCTTCGGGCAGACGGCCCCTCAGAAGCTGCGAGGAGGCGCCATGGTGGAACGCCACGTCGAAGTCGCGCTGGAGAAGCGCGGGATCCGCTGCACGGCGCGGCTGCTGGACGACCGGGCGCCGCGCACCTGCGCCGCGGTCTGGGACGCGCTCCCGCTGAGCGGGGACGTCTACCACGCGAAGTACGCGCGCAACGAGATCTACGCGCTCTTCGCGCCGTTCGCCCGGGCGGAGCCACCGCTGGAGAATCCGACGGTCACTCCGATCCCGGGCGATCTGTGCTACTTCTCGTTCGCCGGCACCGAACTGGGCACGCAGGCCTACGGCTACGACCGGGTACCCGGCGCCGGGCCGACGGTCGTGGACCTAGCCCTGTTCTACGAGCGCAACAACCTCCTGCTCAACGGGGACGTCGGCTGGGTGCCCGGCATCGTCTGGGGCCAGGTCACCGAGGGCCTGGACGCCATGGCCCAGGCCTGCAACGACCTGTGGCGCTCCGGCGCGGCGGGGGAGACCCTCAGCTTCCGGCGGGCGTGAGCCGGGTCGCCAACCCCGCGTCGTACAGCGCGTGGGCCGCCCGCAGCACCAGGTCGTCGCGGTGCCGCGCGGCCACGATCTGGAGGCCGACCGGCAGACCGCCCTCGTCCCGGCCCACGGGCACGGACGCCGCCGGCTGCTGGGTCATGTTGAACGGGTACGTGAACGGAGTCCACCCGGTCCAGCGCCGGTGCCCCGAACCCTTCGGCACCTCCGCGCCCGCCTCGAACGCCGTGATCGGCAGGGTCGGCGTGACCAGCAGGTCGTAGCTCTGGTGGAAGTGGCCCATGACGCGGCCGAGTTCCATGCGGACGTCCACGGCGGCCAGGTAGTCCAGCGCCGACAGCCGGGCGCCGTCCGCGCAGATCTCCCGCAGCCCCGGGTCGAGCAACTCCCGTCGATGGGGCCCCAGATGTTGGGCGACACGGGCGGCGCCGCTGAACCACAGGGTGTGGAAGGCCTCCACCGGGTCGGCGAAGTCGGGGTCGCTCTCGGTGACGTACGCGCCGAGCCCCGCCAGCCCCGCGACCGCCCGGCGCACCGCCGTGGCGACCGCCGGGCGCACCGGCACCTGGCCGCCCAGGGACGGCGAGTAGGCGATCCGCAGCCCCCGTACCCCGCCGGCCAGTGCCTCCGTGAACGAGCCGGGGGCCGGGCCGAGCGCCGACCAGTCCCGCGCGTCGGGCGCACCGATCACGTCGAGCAGCAGCGCCGCGTCCGCCGCGTCCCGGGTCATCGGACCCACGTGCGACAGGGTGCCGAAGGCGCTGGGCGGATACAGCGGGACCCGGCCGTACGTCGGCTTCAGACCGAAGATCCCGCACATCGCGGCCGGGATGCGCACACTGCCGCCACCGTCCGTGCCCAGCGACAGCGCGCCCGCGCCGAGCGCCACGGCCGCCGCGCTGCCGCCACTGGAGCCGCCGGCGGTACGGGCCGGGTCGTGGGGGTTGCGGGTGACACCGGTCAGCGGGGAGTCCGTGACGCCCTTCCAGCCGAACTCGGGGGTCGTGGTCTTGCCGAGGAAGACCGCGCCGTGCTCGCGCAGCCGGGCCACCGAGGGGGCGTCCTCGTCCCAACGGCCCTCCTCCGGCACGGTCCTGGAACCGCGCAGGGTCGGATGGCCGCGCAGCAGCAGGATGTCCTTGACGGTGACCGGCACCCCGTCCAGCAGCCCCGACGGCCTTCCGCGCCGCCACCGGTCCTCCGACTCCCGGGCCCGCGCCAGGGCGTCCTCGGCGGTGATCCGGACGAACGCGTTCACCTCCGGCTGGATCCGCTCGGCCCGTTCCAGGGCCGCCCGGGTGGCCTCCACTGGGCTGAATTCGCCCTTGCGGTAGCCGTCGAGCAGTTCTCCCGCGGTCAGCTCGGTGAGTTCGGTCATCGCGCCTCCAGACAGGGGTCAGTGTCCCGGTACGTATCCGCGCCGTTTGTCGACGACGTTCGGCAGCGGCTCGCCCGCCTCCCAGCGGCCGTACAGATCGACGAACTGGGCCGCCAGCTCGTCCCGCCAGCCGACCGTGTCACCGCTCATGTGCGGGGACACGACCAGGCCCGGCACCCGCCACAACGGGTTGTCCGGGGTGAGGGGTTCGTCCTGGAAGACGTCCAGGGCGGCGCCCGCGATCCAGCGGTCCGTGAGCGCCCGGACGAGCGCCTCCTCGTCGACGAGCTGCCCCCGGCCGACGTTGACGAAGCGGGCCGAGGGCTGCATGAGGCCGAACCGGCGGGCGTCGAACATGCCGCGGGTCTCCTCCGTCAGCGGGGCCGCCGCGATCACCCAGTCGGCGCGGGCGACGAGCCGGTCCAGGTCCTCCGGGCCGTGCACTCCGGCGCGCGCGGCACGGCCGACGACCGCCGCCCGCACCCCCAGCGCGCCGAGCGTGCGGGCGATCGCCCGGCCGATCGGCCCGGAGCCCACGACACACGCGCGCGTACCGGCCACCCGCTGCGACTCGCGGTGCAGCCACCGCCCCTCGCGCTGGAAGTCCAGGGTCCGCGGCAGGTCCTTGGCCAGGGCGAGGACGAGCGCGGCGACGTACTCGGCGATCGGCTCGTCGAACACGCCCCGCGCGTTGGTCACCACCGTGCCGGACGCCGCGATCTCGGGACACATCAGATGGTCCACGCCCGCGCTCACCGTGTGCACCCAGCGGGGCCGCGGGCCCCCGCCCGGCCAGGCCTCCCGCACCGCGGTGGAGGTGAAGTCCCACACGAGCAGCACGTCCGCCTCGGGAAGCCGCGCGGCCAGCCCGGCCGCGTCCGTGCGCACGATCCGGGCGCGGCCGGTGAGCCGGCCCAGACGCGGCGGCGGATCGGCGTCCAGGACGAGCAGGACGGGGACACTCATGGCGAGCCGTTTCTCGAAAGGGGCGGCCGTCTGACGTGCACGGATTGACCACGCTCGCACCCGAACCTACCTTCGTCAACACGGGCGCCCGTACGGACGGTTGCTGTCTGCTGCCCCACCGTGTCGTTCACCTGCCGTCAGTGCCGCCCTTCCGTCTCCCTCACGTGAGGCAGGTGTCTGCCATGGACGCCACGAACGACATGAACGGCATGGGGATCTCCTTCCTCGGCGGCCCGCGCCCGCAGCGCGGAGTCGGGGTCGTCGCCCCCTTCGACTTCGCGCTGGACCGCGAGCTGTGGCGGTGGGTGCCGGACGAGGTCTCGCTGCACCTGACGCGGACACCGTTCGTGCCGGTGGAGGTGAGCCTGGACCTGGCGCGGCTGGTCAGCGAGCACCAGACGCTCGACGCCGCGGTGCGCACCCTGACCGCCGTCGCACCCGAGGTCGTCGCCTACGCCTGTACCTCGGGCAGCTTCGTCGGCGGGATCGCCGGCGAGCGCGCGATGTGCGCGGCGATGACACGGGCGGGTGGGGTGGCCGCGGTGACCACGTCCGGGGCGCTGCTGGAGGCGCTCGCGGAACTCGGCACCCGGCGGGTGGCGCTGGTGACCCCGTACACGGTGTCCTTGACGCGCTCGCTCCAGGACTACCTGGCCGAGGCCGGTGTCACCGTCACCGGGTGCGCGTACATGGGCCTGACCCGGCACATCTGGAAGGTGCCGTACCGCGGCGTGGTCGACATGGCCCGCCGGGCCGCGCGCCGCAACCGCCCCCAGGCGCTGTTCCTGTCCTGCACGAACCTGCCGACCTACGACGTGATCCCGCAGCTGGAGGCCGAGCTGCGCATACCGGTGATCTCGGCCAACCAGGTCACGATGTGGGCTGCGCTGCGCCGGCTGGGTACCCGAGCGGTCGGGCCCTACCAGGCGCTGCCGGCCGGTGTGCCTCCCGCGCCGCCCAGTCCGCGGCACGGTGACGGCGGCGCCTGGCCCGTACTGTCCGACGAACAGCAGGAAGGCAGGCCATGACCGCACTCGGATTCCTCTACCCGGGCCACTCCGCAGAGGACGACTATCCGCGCATCGAGCAGCTCCTGGGCAGCGACATCCGGGTGGACCTGGTCCACACCGACATCGGCGAGGACGCGCACCGGGTGGACGCGCTGTACGAGATGGGCTCGCCCGAGCGGCTCGCGCAGGGCGTGCAGGGGCTGCGGCTGTCCGGCGCGGAGGCGGTGGTGTGGGCGTGCACCAGCGGCAGCTTCGTACGCGGCTGGCAGGGCGCGCACGAGCAGGTCCGCGCGCTGGCCCGGGTGGCGGGCATGCCGGCCTCCTCCACGTCCTTCGCCTTCGTGCACGCGGCGGCCGAGATCGGCGCCCACCGGGTCGCGGTCGCCGCGACCTACCCGAAGGACGTCACCGGCCTGTTCGCGGACTTCCTGCGCGCCGGGAAGGTGGAGGTGGCCGCCGCCCGCAGCGCGGGGATCATCACCGCGGCCGAGGTGGGCACCTGGGGCGAGGCGGAGATCCTGGCCCTGGCGCGGGAGGCGGACGTCCCCGAGGCGGACGCGGTCCTGCTGCCCGACACCGCCCTGCACACGGCGTCCCACCTGCCCGCCCTGGAGGAGCACCTCGGCAAGCCCGTTCTCACGGCGAACCAGGTGACCGTCTGGGAGGCGCTGCGACTCACCGACCGCCGGGTCAACGCGCCCGCTCTGGGCGCGCTGTTCACACGGGAGCCGATCGTCCAGGTGTGACACCGGCGCGGTTGCGGTCCCCGTCGCGCGGGCGGACGCTGGAAGTGTCCGGCGGTGCAGCGAGAACGCCCGGGGCCCGGGAGCGACGCCCCGCCTTCCTGTGTCATCCCCCTGGTTGGTGTCCCCCGGCAACGGCCCGTGGTCGCCGCCGTCGTCCAGCATTCGACGCGGAGGTGACCCAGGTGAAAGCCGTCGTCTACGAAAAGCCCTTCAACGTCACGGTGAGGGACGTCGACGATCCCCAGATCCAGCACCCGAACGATGTGATCGTACGGGTCACGTCCACCGCGATCTGCGGTTCCGACCTGCACATGTACGAGGGCCGCACGGCCGCCAAGGCGGGAATCGTCTTCGGCCACGAGAACCTCGGCATCGTCGAGGAGGTCGGCGACGGCGTGACGTCGCTGTCCCAGGGCGACCGGGTCGTGATGCCGTTCAACGTGGCCTGTGGGTTCTGCAAGAACTGTCTCGCCGGGAAGACCGGGTTCTGTCTGACGGTGAACCCCGGGTTCGCCGGAGGCGCCTACGGATACGTGGCGATGGGCCCCTACACCGGCGGCCAGGCCGAGCGGCTGAGGGTGCCGTTCGCCGACTTCAACTGTCTGAAGCTGCCGCCGGGCGACGAGTTCGAGACGGACTTCGTGCTGCTCGCCGACATCTTCCCGACCGGCTACCACGGCTGCGAACTCGCCAAGGTGTCGCCCGGTGAGTCCGTCGCCGTCTTCGGCGCCGGACCGGTGGGCCTGATGGGCGCCTACTCGGCGCTGCTGCGCGGCGCGTCGATGGTGTTCTCGGTCGACCGCGTGCCCGAGCGGCTCGCCAAGGCGGAGGAGATCGGGGCCATCCCCATCGACTTCACCCAGGGCGACCCGACCGAGCAGATCAAGGAGATGACCAACGGCGAGGGCACCGACAAGGGTGTGGACGCCGTCGGCTACCAGGCCCAGTCGCACAAGGACGTCAGCCACGAGGAGCCCGCCGTCGTCCTCAACACGCTGGTCGAGACGGTGAGGCCCACCGGCCTGCTCGGCATACCGGGGCTGTACGTGCCCTCCGACCCGGGCGGGCCCGACGAGCACGCCAAGCACGGCCAGCTGCTGGTCTCCATCGGCAAGATGTTCGAGAAGGGCCAGCAGATGGGCACCGGCCAGTGCAACGTGAAGCAGTACAACCGCCAGCTGCGCGATCTGATCATCGCCGGGCGCGCCAAGCCCAGCTTCGTGGTCTCCCACGAGCTGCCGCTGGCCGACGCGCCCCAGGCATACCAGAAGTTCGACAAGCGGATCGAGGGCTACACCAAGGTGGTCCTGCACCCGGGCCACGCGCTCGCGGCGTGAACGCGAGCTGAGACGAGCCGTCGCGGCTGGGGCTCCGCCCCGGGCCCCGTCAGGGTCCGGGGCGGAGCCCCGTGGCGGCTTCGCGCATGCGGGACGCGCGGGTCGGGGGGAAAGGAACAAACGGCAGCGGTTCCCTGTTGACGCCGGTCGGAAAAGGCACGGCCAAGAGCAGGGAGGCACCCGTGGCGGGAGACGAGATCAGGGGCACGGCACTCGGGACCGCCCCGGTACCCCTGTCCGTACTGGACCTGGTGACCGTGGGCGCGGGGTACACCGCGACCGACGCGCTGCGCACCAGCGCCGCCCTGTCGAGGACCGCGGAATCCCGCGGCTACCACCGCTACTGGGTCGCCGAGCACCACTCGATGCCGGGCGTCGCCTCCTCCTCACCGGCCGTGATCCTCGCCCACCTCGCCGCCCACACCGACCGGATCCGCCTCGGCTCCGGCGGCGTCATGCTGCCCAACCACGCCCCGCTGGTCATCGCGGAGCAGTTCGGCACCCTGGAGGCCTTGGCTCCCGGCCGCGTCGACCTGGGTCTCGGCCGCGCCCCCGGCACGGACGGCGCCACCGCCGCCGCCCTGCGCCGCACCGACCACCTCGACGGGGGCGCAGACGACTTCCCCCAGCAGCTCGCCGAGCTGATCCGCTTCCTCGACGACGACTTCCCCGACGGCCACCCCTACCGCCGCATCCACGCCGTGCCCGGCCCGGTCCAGGCGACCTCCCCGGGTGGCGTGCAGTCCCGGCACCGCCCGCCGGTCTGGCTGCTCGGCTCCTCCGGCTTCAGCGCCCGCCTGGCCGGCACGCTCGGCCTGCCGTTCGCGTTCGCCCACCACTTCTCCGCGCAGAACACCGTCCCTGCCCTCGACCTCTACCGCGATTCGTTCCGCCCGAGCGCGGTGCTGGACGCCCCGTACGCCCTCATCGGCGTCGCCGCCCTCGCCACCGAGGAGGAGCGCGAGGCGCGCCGCCAGGTGCTGGCCGCCGCCCTGAACATGGTCCGGCTGCGCACCGGCCGCCCCGGCCTCGTGCCCACCCCGGAGGAGGCGGAGGCGCACGAATTCAGCTCGATGGAGCGGGAGTTCGTCGATTCCTGGAACGCCAACGTCGTCCACGGCACCCCCGACGAGGTCCGCTCCGGTCTCGACGACCTGCAAAAGCGCACCGGGGCCGACGAGTTGATGATCACGAGCAACGCGCACAGCGGTGCCGTACGCCTGCGCAGCTACGAACTCATCGCGGACGCCTACGGACTGCCGGCGGACGTCCGGTCACTGCCCGGCGACTGAACGGGCCAGGCTCCGGCTCCGGCCGCCCGAACTGGTTCAGCTCCGGCCGGCCAGCAGCTCGGAGATGCGGTCGGGCGACACCGGCCGGGAGTACAGCCACCCCTGTCCGGTGTCGCAGCCGATCCGGCGCAGCCTGCTCGCCTGGTCGGACGTCTCCACGCACTCGGCGGTGACGGTCAGCCCCAGCCGGTGGGCGAGCTGGATCATCGCCTCCACGATGACCTCGTCCGCGGGGCTCGGCCGGCCCGCCGCGCCCTCCGGATCCTCGTGCTGGAACCCCCGTACGAAGGAGCCGTCCAGCTTCAGCGCCGACACGGGCAGGCGGCTGAGGTAGGCGAGGTTGGAGTATCCGGTGCCGAAGTCGTCGATGGCGATGTGCACGCCCATGTCGTTCAGGGACCGCAGGGCCTCGAGCGGCCGCCCGGCCGAGCCCATCACGGCCGACTCGGTCAGCTCCAGCTGGAGCAGGTGCGGCGCCAGCCCGGTCCGGGCGAGCACCTCGGCCACGTCCGCGACCAGGTCGGAGTCCCACACCTGGCGGACGGCCACGTTGACGCTGACGAAGATCGGCGGCTCGTCCGGGTGGTCCAGCTGCCAGCGGCGGGCCTGGTGGCAGGCGGTGGCCAGGATCCAGCGGCCCAGCGGCACGATCGAGCCGTCCTCCTCCGCCAGCGCGATGAACCGATTCGGCGTCAGCGTGCCGAACTCCGGGTGCCGCCAGCGGACGAGGGCCTCGACCCCGCGCAGCCGCCCGTCCTCCATGCCGACCAGCGGCTGGTACTCCAGGGCGAACTCGCCGCGTTCGACGGCCGCGCGCAGCGTGGAGACCAGGGCCTGACGGGTCATGCGGTGCGCGTTGCGCTCGGGGTCGAACAGGGTCCAGCGGGCCTTGCCGTCCGCCTTCGCCCAGTACAGCGTCGTGTCGGCGGCCTGCATCAGCGCGGTGGCCGACGATCCGGCCGCGTGCCGCTCGACCACGCCGATGGACGCCGACACCGACAGGAGCCGGCCGGCGACCTCGAAGGGTTCCTGGAGGGCCGAGAGCACGGACTCGGCCAGCTCCGCGAGCTGCTCGGTGCCGGTCGAGTCCTCGACGAGCAGCGCGAACTCGTCGCCGCCGAGCCTGGCCACCAGTGGTGTGCTGGTGCGGCCGTGGCCGGCCTCGTCGGCGCACCGGGTCAGCCGTTCGGCCACCGCGGCGAGCAGCCGGTCGCCGACACGGTGGCCGAGGGTGTCGTTGACCGCCTTGAAGCCGTCGAGGTCCAGGTTGCACAGGCCGACCCGGCCGCTCCCGCCGTGCTCGTACGACTCCGTCTCCAGCGCGGCCGACAGGCGCTCGAAGAACAGGGTGCGGTTGGGCAGCCGGGTCACCGGGTCGTGGTTCTTCAAGTGCCGCAGCCGGGCCTGGAGTTCCCGCCGGGCGCTGATGTCGGCCACGGACAGCAGCACGCCCGGGGAGCCGGGTGTCAGGGGCGCGACCGTGACCTGGACCCACAGCCGGTGGCCGTCGGGGTGCTTGAGCCGGCGGGCGCAGCGCAGCCGGGCCTGCCGGCCGCGCAGCACCTCGCCGTAGGCGTGCCGGGTGCGGGTGTCGGAGGCCAGGTCCACCAGATCGGCGGCGGGCTGCCCCGCCAGTTCGTCGGGCACGGCGCCGAGGAGCGCGCCGAAGGTCTCGTTGGCGCTGACGACCAGGCCCTCGTGGTCGACGACGGCCATCGCCAGCGGCGCCGCGGCGAACGCGGACCGGAAGGCGCGCTCGGCCCCGGTGGCTGGGGCGGGGTCCGGGGCGGCGCTCGGAGCGGCGTTCAGGACGGAGTCAGAGGTGGAATCCCGGGCCGGTTCCAGGACGGATTGAGGGGCTGGTCCCAGGACGGATTCGGGTGCCGGTTCCAGGATGGGTGCCGGGGCTGATTCCCGGGCGGGTTCCGGGGTGGTGCGGGCCGGTGGTGATGCGGACCCGAGCAGGTCCATGACGGCGGGCACGGATTCGGCCAGGACGGTGAATCGGGGGGCGGCGGGTGCCGGTTCCGCCATCGGAGTGAGGCCGTGGACGGGGAGGAACTCGGCGGGACCGGTGCCGGAGGGCGCGGGCGCGGTGGGGGCGTCGGCCCGCTCGGCGGCGGCGGCCGTGACCGGGTCGGCACCCGGAGGTCTCGCGACATCACTCTCTGTGACAGTAGGTCGGATGAGGTCTGCCGCGGGCGTCGGCCCTTCGGACGTTCCGCTCACCGCTCGCTCCCGCAGTGCACTCGGTTCTTCTTATCGGTCTCGTCGGGCGGCCGGCCGGGTGGTGGACGGCGGCCCGACCCGTGTCCGCGCAGGAAAGTGCAGGGAAAGTGTGTCGATCATAGATGCCGTCCGCGAACCCCTTCCAGCCACTCGCCGGTCCCACGCGGCGACCGGCTGTTCGCCGGGATCGTTTCCGATCACACCTGGACCGGTTCCTTATATGGCTGACCACTTGTGACGTTCCGTGAGCGGTTCGGGGATGTCGTGTCCCCGGACCCGCGCCGGACCGTCCTGTCGTGAACGCGCGTCCCTCACCCTTCCGGTGCAGACAAACAGGGCGTACCCCTACAAAATCCCACAGGCTGGGTGCGGTGTCCCGCGAACCGTCCCGGAGGTCCTCGTGCCGTGTCAGCTGCCCCTGAAGGCGCTCGGCCATGACGTCCTCAGAGCGCTGAACCATGCCGGGGTGCGCCCCCGGCTGCGCAGCACCGCGGCCGTGTTCACCACCATGTCGGCGGTCGCCGCCACCTCGATCCTGGGCGGGCCGTCGGTCGCCGAGCCGTTCTCCACCGCGCCCTGCGCCCTCCAGCGCACGGACGCCCACCACTCGGAGGGGCTGGACACCTGGAACCCCTCCTACGCGCGGCCGACCGGGACGCTGAACGCCGTCATGGTGTTCCTGTCCTTCCCGGACTCCACCCCGCGCACCACCCCGGCCGAACTCGCCGCCGACCACTTCCCGGCCACCAGCCGGTACTACGAACAGGCGTCGTACGGCAGGTTCACCCTGCGCCCCCACCCGCTGCGGCACTGGCTCCGGATGCCGCGCCCGTCCACCGCGTACGCCATGCACCGGGACTGGAACGCCCGGGACCGCACCGCGTATCTGCGCGACGCGCTCGCCGCGGCCGACCCCGAGGTCGACTTCTCGCGCTACGACGTCGTCTACTTCGTCGCCGACCCGGACGCGCCCGGTGTCGACTCGGACGCGACGAAGGTCGTCAATCTGGACACCCCGCTGCGGGCCGACGGCAAGGAGATCCGGAGGGTGGTGACCGTCTTCGAACGGCACCCGCCGGACCGGCTGGTGCTCGCCCACGAGTCCGGGCACGTCTTCGACCTGCCCGACCTGTACCACCGGCCCGCGGACGGCAAGGGCGACTGGGACACCTACGTCGGGGACTGGGATCTGATGGGCAGCCAGTTCGGCCTCTCACCCGACCTGTTCGCCTGGCACAAGTGGAAGCTCGGGTGGCTGGACCGCCGTCAGGTGACCTGTGTGCGAGCGGAGCCGACCCGGCTGACCCTGGAACCGGTGGAGGTGGGCCCGGCGGGTGCGGGGTCGTCGGCGACGGCCACCGCCGGGTCGCCGTTGTTCGGGCTCGGCGGCGGAACGAAGCTGGTGGTGGTGCGCACCGGGAGCGACAGCGTGCTGGCCATCGAGGCGCGGGCGTCGGTCGGCAACGACGTGACCGGGTGCCGGCAGGGGGTGCTGGTGTACCGGGTGCGCGGCGGGGCGGAGTCCGGCGGCGGCCCGATCGAGGTGATCGACGCCCATCCGCACACCGCGGCCTGCGAGGAGACCTCGGTCCAGCCCGCGCTCGCCGACGCCCCGATCGACGTGGGGGAGAGCTTCACCGTGCCGGGCGACGGGGTCCGGGTGGAGGTGGAGAACCGCACGGCGTCCGGCGCGTACACCGTCAAGATCACCACGGTCTGACGCCCGCCGCTCACAAACAGCGACGGCGAGACCGGTTCGCTCTCCGCGACCCTGTCTCGCCATCGTCATCGTGCGCCGCCAGGGACTCGAACCCCGGACCCGCTGATTAAGAGTCAGCTGCTCTAACCAACTGAGCTAGCGGCGCCTGCTGACGTCGTAGACCTTAGCATCCTGGCCGCTGGGAGGAAAAATCGATATCCGCACCGCCGCACGGGCCGCCCGCACGGCCGCCCAGAGCATGATCTCCGGGCCCGGCAGCCAGGGACGGCGAGTGTCCGGGGCGACGAGCCAGCGGGAGGCCGGCCGTGCGAGGAGGGTGTCGTCGGACAGGGCCGGGAGAGTGACCGCGTCGCCGTTGCCGTGGCACAGCAGGGGCGGAATGCCCTCCTTGCGGCCGGCCTCCCGGCCCCGGGACCCCCACTCCTCCCACTCCAGCAGCGAGGGCAGCCGGTGTGCGGTGCCCGGCGCGGCGAAGAGCAGCATCCGGCCCCGGTGGACGGCCACCGGGCCCGACCCCGGGCCCTCGTCCCACAGCCGGTCCAGCATCCGGCGGCCGAAGATCGCGGGCACGTTCACCATGTCGAAGACGGTGCCGCAAGGCAGTACGAGCGGTGCGTCCGGCCGCTCCCGCCAGAGAGCGAGCGTGCTGCGGGGATACGCGCCCGCCGAGGCCAGCCAGGCGGCGCCGTCCGCGGTGACGCCCGAGGCGTCGGAGCGGTGGCCTGCCCACTGGTCGAGGTGGTCGACGGAGGGTTCGTTGCCTGTGCGGCTCATGGCGGATATATCTACCCGCTGTGAACGGGCGATTCCACAGGGTTGTGGGAAACCGGGACACGGACAGGCGGGTCGGAGTATCTTGCGCGCTCGGCATATGCCAGAGCCGGGGAAGCGCGAGGCGCGGGGGTCAGACGGGGTCGGCCGGGTTGGCGTGCACGCCGCCCTCGGCTCCGCTCAGCAGATCCCGCCCGAACTCCACCATCCTCTTGGCGTAGTCCTCGGTCCAGTCGGCCCGCTCGGCGATGACCGCCGGGGTCAGCCGGTCGAACCGCCGCGGATCGGCGAGCTGCGCCGCCGCGATCGCCTGGAACTCCACCGCCCGGTCGGCCGCCGCGCGGAACGCGAGCGTCAGCTCCGTCGCCCGCGCGAGCAGCGCCCGCGGATCGTCGATCGACTCCAGGTCGAAGAAGTGCTCGGGATCGGCGGCCGCCTCGGCCGGCTCGAAGAGCAGGGGCGCGGGGCGTAGCCGCGGTTCGTCACGACGCGGCGTTGGCTCCGCCATGTCTCGACCTCCTCGTACGGTTCGGATGACACCGCCCTGTGAAAGGGCCACCCTCCATTGTCTCCCGCGAACGCAAGAGGGCGGGGGCAGCCGCCCCGGCCCGCCCGTCAAATCGTCAGCACCGCCGAGCCACCCGGGTTGCCGTGCCTGGAACGCCGGTCACGGTCGCCAGGCCACTCGGTGTTCGCGCAGGTGGGCCAGCACGGCGTGGTTCGCCTCCCAGCCATCAGGGCTGTGTTCGTCTGCCGCCTCCGGCGGCGTGCCGGGCTCCGTCCGGTGGAAGGCCGTGTGCCGGTCACGGTCGCCAGGCCACTCGGTGTTCGCGCAGGTGGGCCAGCACCGCGTGATTCGCCTCCCAGCCATCAGGGAACTTCACCGTCACGCCCAGTTGGACCGGCTCCGTCGACGGGTGGTCGTCCAGGAGGTCGGTCACCCCCGCGCGGCAGACCACGACGCAGGCGTGCCGGTGGCGGGAGGCGAGGACGCACAGGCGGCCGGTCTCCAGGTGGAACGCGGTGGCGTCGGGGCGCCCGGAGAGCGGGTGCAGGACGACCGTGACGTCGAACTCACGACCCTGGAGGCGGTTCGCCGTGTCCGCGGTGACATCCGTCACGCCCAGCTCCGCCAGCGCCGCGCGCACGGCGGCCGCCTGGTCGCGGTGCGCCGTGCCGACGGCGATCCGGTCGGCGGTCAGCGGCGCCGGGTCCGGCGACCGCTCCGAGACGGCCGCACCACCCCGCTCCAGCAGCCGCCGTACGACCGCCGCCACCGCCCGCACCGCCTCCGGATCGGTACGCGGAGTGTGCCGCGCGGGCAGCTCCAGCAGGCCCCAGCCGGACTCGGCGGCCTCGTCGAGCACCCGGTCGGGGCCGGAGCCGTCCGAGGGGACCGCGAACGTCAGCCGCCGGTCCCCGGCCGACGTGCCGCTGCGGAACGGCGTGTACGGGTAGAACGCGTCGGAGACCAGCGGCGCCGCCGACGCCGGAAGCCGCCAGGACACGGGCAACCGGTGCTGGGGCAGCTGCGGGTTGTGGGCCAGCAGCGTCGTCACCGCGGACGCCGACGGGTCGTAGGACAGGCCCGCCCACTGCTCGCTGCCGACGATCGCGAACGGATCCAGCTGACCCGGATCGCCCACGAACAACGCCCGCTCGAACAGCCCGGCCACCGCGAGCAGGGCGTCCGAGCGCATCTGGTACGCCTCGTCGACGATCGCGTGCCGCCACGGCTCGTCGACCTTCACATGCGCCCACTTCGCGGCGGTCGACAGGACCACGTCGAGTCCGGCGAGGTCGGCCGCCTTCGCCGACTTCCGTACGTTCGGCAGGCCGTCGAGCGCCTTGTCGTACGGGTCGGCGTCACTGCTGTGCAGCCGGCCCACGGGCAGTTCGGGGTTCTTCTCCGCCAGCCGCAGTACCAGGTCGTCGACCTGGGCGTTGGTCTGCGCGACCACCATCAGCGGCCGTCCGGCGGCGGCCAGCTCCAGCGCCGCGCGCACGACCAGCGTCGACTTCCCTGCGCCGGGCGGGGAGTCGACGACGACCCCGCGGTGCGAGCCGTGCAGGGTGTCGCGGAGGATCGCGTCGGTCGCGCGGGCGGCCGCCGCCCCCGGGTCGAAGGGAGCCCGGAGGCCGCCGGGGCCGATCGCGGGGTCCTGGGCGGGGGCGGTCACAGAAGGTCCTCCTCGGTCACCGGGTCCGGAGCCTCCGGCGTGCTCTCCTCGCCCGGCGGGCCGCCGTGCGTCCATGGGGTCTGCTCCGGGTCGGGCAGCTTCGCGCCGCCGCGTTGCTCGTGCTCGAAGAGCGTGAAGCACACGCGGTCGCCCTTCTCCGGCACGGAACCGGGCGCGGGTTCCTTGCCGCGGCCCATCCTGTCCAGGATCCGCAGGACGACGAGCGTCCCCTCGGCGGTGTCCTCCTCACAGGCGACGAACTCGGCCGACTGCGGCTTGCCGTCCAGCGACCGGTACGCCCTGGCCCGCTCGCCCAGGTGCGGGCGGTCGTCGGTGCGCAGGGTGACCAGCGGGCGCGGACTGGGCCGCTTGCCCTCGCTGTAGGCCGGGACGACGTCCGTGACCTCGCCCGCGAACGCCTCTCCGGCCAGCCGCCGCCCCGCCATGACCAGCGGGTCGTCCAGTGCCTCCTGGGCCTCCAGACGGGCCTGCTCCCGTTCGCGCGTGGCCAGCTTGCTGGCCGCGGTCACCGCGTCGTCGCGGCGCGGCTGCGGCGGTTCGCCGGCCCGCACCCGGTCGCGGTGGCCGGTGAACGACCAGCGGTCGCGCGTCCAGCGCTCCTCGACGTGCGCGCCCTCGGGCAGCGCCCGCAGCAGGTCCAGGCCGCGCCAGACGTTGTCCCAGGTGGGGCGGGCGCACTTCTCGACCAGGTCGCGGATCCCCTGCTCGGCCGCGGTGACGGCGCCCAGCCGCTCGTCGGCCTCCAGGCCGTCCTCGGCGGCGGCGAGCGCGGCACGCGCGCGGTCATAGCGCTCGATCGCGGGAGCCAGCAGCCTGTTGTCGAAGGCCGGGTCGGTGGCGGGGCCCGCGGGCGGGCACTCCAACTGGCCGTCGGCGGTGCGCGCCAGCTCGGCCCGCAGCGCGGCCTCGGCGCCCGACACGCCGTCCGGCGGGACGATCCACGCCAGCAGCGCCCCCAGGTGCTGGTCCTCCAGGCTGGACTGGCCGGTCGTCCAGTGCTGGGCCAGCAGGTCGGTCATCGACGGCAGCAGCGAGGAGCCGGGCACCCGGGCGCGCTCCCCGAAGTGGGTCAGCCACCGCCCGAGCAACGGCACGTGCGGCGGCGCCGGGTGCGGTGTCTCCGGGTCCTGCTCGGCGGTGCGGCGGAAGCGCATGGAGCGTCCGAGCAGCCGTACGAAGTCGATGCCCGCGCGGCTCGGCACGATCAGCTGGGGCGCGTCCGCGCACAGCTCCACCTCGACCTTGACCCGCTTGCCGCTCTCCGGGTCCGTCTCGTTGCGCTCGGCGGCCTCGACGGCGTCGGCGTAGGAGTCGATGTACGGCAGGACCACGTCGGCCAGTTCGGCGAGGAACGCGAACCGCAGGTCGCGGTCGCGCGGCTGCGGCACGGCCAGCAGCCGCGGTGCGTCACGGTCCGTGCCGACCAGCGCGCCGAGCGGGGCGCCCGCCTCACCGGCGGTGGTGAGCGGCACGAACACCAGCGGCCGCTCGGACACATGCCGGTGCCGGACGGTCGCGGCGGGCTGGGCCCGACCGGTCCGCACCGCCTCCAGACGGCCCAGGGTGGCGATCAGCGACACGCCGCCTCCCGCCCGGCCGGCTCCAGGGCCTCGGCCCGCAGCGCGGCGGCCTGGCGCAGCGCCGCCACCGCCGGGTCGTCCGGGTCGCCCGCCTCGCCGTGGGCGGCCGCCAGCACGTCCTCGACGGTCGACAGCCCGCCCAGGTCGGCGCGGATCGAGCGGCCCAGTGCGGTCACCGCGCCCTGCGCGTGGGACCGCCTACGGCAGTGGAAGGCCAGCTCGCACGTGGCCAGGCACTCGGGCGCGTACGTCGCCGGGACCGCCTCCACCGCGGCCGTCAGCTCCTCCGAGGACAGCTCGGGGGAGAAGCACACGCCCTCGGGCAGGGCGTCGGCGATGTCCTCGACACGGGTCAGCCGGGTCAGCTGGCGGGCGGTCACCGCGCGCTGCTTGCGGACGTCGACGGCGGACGCGGTGGGCAGGTTGGAGAAGTCCTTGGGGCACACCAGGAGCACCCGGTGCCGCACGCGCGGGACGGGGTCGAGGCGCGCGGCGACGTCCTCCAGCGCCAGCACGTACACCGCCGACTGCCGGGCGGCCGCGCCCACCTTCGCCGGGTCGGCGGAGCCGTCCAGCATCGGGAAGGACTTGATCTCCACCACCGTCCAGCTGCCGTCCGGGTGCACCACCACCGCGTCCGGCTCCAGGTAGGCGGGCGAGCCCGCCACCTCCAGGGAGAGCATCGGATGGTCGAGGAGCGTCCAGGCGCCCGCCTGCGTGGCCTCGCGCAGCGCCAGCGCCGTACGCGCCGTACGCCCCTCGGGGCCGACGGCGCTCAGGTCGGGCACCCGGCCCTCCCGCGGCGGTTCGGCGCCCGGGTCCAGCCTGGTGTGCGCAAGCCTCAGCAGCTCGGCGCCGCCGTCCGCCTTGACCCGCGCCTCGAACGCGTTGCCTCGCATGAAGGCGAACTGCGACTGCCCGAACACGGCGGGCGCGCCCAGCGCTTCCGCGAGCGCGGCCTTGTCCACGCCCGCGCCGTCCAGGATCGCGCGCCGTCCGCAGCCGGGGTTCGCGGCCAGCGCGGCCAGGGCCCGGGCGTCGAGCGCGCGGGCCGGTACGCCGGGCCCGCGCAGCTCAGCGAGCCTTCCCCAGGCTCTCGACTTCGCTCGGGCGGGGGAGACCCCAGGCTGGATCGCCGTCTCCCGCGTCCTCGGGGACGGCACCCGGTTCGGCTCCGGGACCGAACCGTGTTTCGCGCTGCCGTGGAATTCGCTCACCCGCCGAAGTCTGGCATCCGCCACTGACAAGCGGGGAACCTGCGGCACCGGAGTCCCCTGTGACGGCCGTGGCGCCGGGCGTCAGCAGTGCCTTGGCGCGGTCCGCGCCCCGCATCACGAACGGCGCGAGCAGCATCCCGACGCCCATGACGGCCACGCCCGCGACCGCGTCCAGGAGGTAGTGGTTGGCGGTCCCCATCACGACCAGCGCGGTCAGCAGCGGATAGGCGACGCCCGCGACCTTCGCCGTGCGCGTGCCGCCGTGGCGCCACAGGATCACTCCGCACCACAGGGCCCAGCCCACGTGCAGGCTCGGCATGGCCGCGTACTGGTTGGTCATGCCACCCAGGCCGCGCGGTGCGCTGGCCTCGCCGCCCCACCAGCCGTACGAGCTGTACTGGGCCATCGTGTCCACGAACCCGTGGTCCGGGGAGAGCAGGCGGGGCGGGCAGGTGGGCAGCAGGGTGAAGCCGATCAGTCCTATGAACGTGGACGTCATCAGCCAGGTGCGGGCCGCCCGGTAGTGCGTGGTGCGCGCCCTGAACAGCCACACCAGGAGCACGGGGGTCACCAGGTAGTGCAGCGACGCGTACCAGAAGTCGGCGGGGATGCCCAGCCACGGCTCACGGGTGAACAGACGGTTGAGGGGGTGCTCCGCGTTGAGGCGGACCAGCTTCTCGACGCGCAGGATCGCCAGGCCGTGGTCGACGGCCGTGGAGACATCGCCGCGGGCCAGCAGCCGGCCCGCCGAGTAGCAGCCGTACACCAGCAGGATCAGCGGCAGCTCGGTCCACCAGCGCAGCCGGGTGCGCCGGGCCGTCTCGGTGCGCCGTGCCGGTGCCTCGGTCTGCGGCATCCGATGCCCCTCCCCCTTCGTCGCTGCGCTGCCCGGCGGTGCCCGCACGGTCGTGCCACTTTACGGTGTTCGACCCGGCCACCTCGGGGTGCCCCCGGCCCTGATAGACGCACGGACCGGCCCCCGGGTTGCCCTTTGGCAGCGTGCGCGATGATGGAGGGATTCCGTCCGAAAATCTGAGTTTTTCCGGAAGGTTCTCCATGGCACCGCGCATCCTGTTGGCCCGGCACGGACAGACCGAGTGGTCGCTGTCCGGCAGGCACACCGGCAGGACCGACGTTCCCCTCCTGGAGGAGGGCCGGCGCGGCGCCAAGTTGCTCGGGGAGCGGCTCCAGCGGGCGCCGTTCGACGGCCTGCCCGGAGTCGAGGTCCGCACCAGCCCGCTGGCACGCGCGCGTGAGACGTGCGAGCTCGCCGGGTTCGGCGACCGCGCCATGTGCTGGGACACGCTGATGGAGTGGGACTACGGCGCGTACGAGGGCCTGACGCCGCAGGAGATCCAGGCCGAGCGGCCCGGCTGGCTGATCTGGCGCGACGGTGTCCCGCGCGGGGAGACGCTCGCCGGGGTGACCTCCCGTGCCGACGAGGTGGTGGCCTGGGCGCGTGGCGAGGACCGTGACGTGCTGGTCTTCGCACACGGGCACATCCTGCGCTCGATCGGCGCGCGGTGGCTCGGCCTGCCACTCGGCTTCGCGGCACACATCCGCCTCAACCCCACGTCGCTGTCGGTACTGGGCTGGGCATACGGAGAGCCGGCCCTCGAAAACTGGAACGACGTGGGCCACCTCTCGTGACCCGCGGCGCCCCCTGTCGCCGCGGGCGGTAGGGGGTGAGCGAGGCTCTCGCCCGAAGGGCCCAGGGAGGCACCCCACGGTGCGACTGGACGCATCCATCCCCACGGCCCGGCTACCGCGCACGGGGTTCTTGCCCGGAGGGCCGTGGGAGGGATCGCGCGGCACGGGCGGTTGCACCCGCCCCCACGGGCGCGGCGCCGGGCACCCGACTGGCCCGCGCGCGGGGATCTCGCCCGAAGCGGCGGGAGGGATCGCGCGGTGCGGGTGGTCGCACTCGCCTCCGCGGCGCCGGTCGCCCGGCCGGTCTTTGGGGCGAGGCCTTCGTCTGAAGGGCCGTGGGAGGGATCGCGCGGCGAGGCTGGACGCACCCGCTCTCACGGCGTGGCGCCGGGCGCCCGGCGATTCGCGCGCGGGGCTTTTGCCCGAAGGGCTGTGGGAGCGACTGCGCGGTGCGACTGGTCGCCCCTCCCCGCGGTGCGATGTTGGTCGCCCGGCTGACCCGCGGCGTGGGGCTCTTGCCCGGAGGGCCGTGGGAGGGAACGCGCGGCGAGGCTGAATGCCGCCCCCACGGGCGGGGTGCCGGTCGTCCGGCTGGTCCATGGGGCGGGGCTTTCGCCCGAGGGGGCCGTGGGCGGTACCCCGCAGCGTGGCTGGGCGAACCCGCCCCCATGGCGCGTCACACCAACCGAGGTGCGCTCGTGTGTCTCTCCAGGAAAACGGACACCCCCCTCGCCTGGCGGTGGGGCAGCAGTACCCGCGCCGTTCCCGCCAGCATCGTCTGGATGCGGGACGACTGGACCTGGTCCAGCAGGTCCAGGACCCGCATTCCGGCGGCGGCCGCCTCGTCCGGCCGACCCCCGCGCGCGAGGTCGTCGGACAGCTCGGCCGTGTAGAGCGCGATGTTCCGCGTGAAGTGGGGATCCTGGAGCTGCGCGGCACGCCGCGCGTGCCGGGCCGCCCGCGGCCAGTCGCCCAGCGTGGACCAGCACTGCGCCTCGAGCCCCGCCAGCTCGGCCTCGCCGTAGAAGCTCATCCACTCGGGGTCGGCGTCCGAGGCGCCCCGTTCGTACAGGGCCTGCGCCCGCGCGAGCGCCCGCTCGCAGCCGGCGCGGTCGGCGAGCCCGGCCCAGCCGCCCGCCTCGCGCAGCGCGAGCAGCGACATCAGCCGCGCCGAGCCCAGCCCGCGGCCGACGCGCTGCGCGGCCTGCGCGGCCCGCACCGCCTCGCGGGGCCGTCCCGCGTCCCGCGCGAGGAACGCCGTGTTGCAGAAGGCGTGTGCCTCCAGGGCCGGGTCCCCGGTCATGCGCGCGGTGGCCAGTGCCTCGGCGTAGTGCGAGCGCGCGTCGTCGAAACGCCCGGAGTCGTGGGCCAGCCAGCCCACCGAGATGGCCAGTTCACCGGCGCCCGAGTGCAGCCGCTCCGCGGTGGTCTGCCGGGTCGCGCCGGCGTCGAGCAGCGCGTAGGCGGCGCGCAGCGGAGCGGCCGCGCGGCGGTAGAGACCGTCCGCTCCGTGCCGGTCGTCGAGCAACCGGATCCGGCGGACGGCCTCTTCGACGGCCCCGGCGTCGCTCGTGCCGGCCCGGCGCGGGGGGCGATCCGCGGCCGAGGCGTCGAAGGCGGGTCCCAGGGGGCCCAGCGAGGCGGCGGCCACCGTGGCGCCCCCGCGGGTCATGAATGCGCGACGCAGCACGTCGCTCTCCTCGTGGTTCTCGTGGTCTTCGTGCGGGTGGTACGGGTGGTACGGGTCGTGCAGGTCGTGCGGATCCGGCGCATCGGTGGAGTGGTACGGGTCGTACGCCTCCCGTTCCTCGTGCGGCGCGCGCGAGGCGCGTCCCCGAACGGCCGACCGGGGTGCGAACCCCAGGTCGGTCAGCGTGCGGCCGGGGAACATGTGCAAGAACACACGTTCATAGGCGTAGTTGGGGCATCGGATCTCACCCGCCTCCACCCGGCCGATGTAGCGCGCGTCACAGCTGACCCGCTCTCCGATCTCGTGGGCGGCCCGCCGTACCGCCGCGGCGAACTCGGCCGGCGAGCGCTGTCCGCGCAGTTGCCGGAAGGCGAGATTCGGCCGTGGCGGGCGGGGGGACTGAGACGAGGTCACCGTCGACGACGTCATGGCCGGGCCCTCTCGTGCGAACCGTCGAACCATGCCGGACGCAGGGGAAGTTGCCTGAGTCATCTGGTCGGCGGATGACCCGTCGCCCGAGTCGTCCCGGTCGTGCGGACGACGCCCTGTTTCCGGCGAGCAAGAAAGTACCTGGTGTGTCCGCCCGGACACGCTGCGTTTGGCTACAAACCGGATATCTCATCCGTGATCTGCCATGAAGTGCCACCCTTCCCGGCGGACTTCGCCCGTAGCCGTTGACGTTCTGCCGCGTTGAACCCCGTGGACCGGGAGCCGCCAGGCTCTCGACCCGCTCGTTCACGAGGAGGGATTTTCGTGATGGAGGCCGGGATGGAAACCCCGCGGAGTGTCGATCCCCTTACGCAGGCCCCGTGCGACGTGGTCACGGTGCCGGCCCGGCAGGGGCTGGAGGCGGTCGACATCCTGCGCCGCGGGCCGGGGGACGCGGTGGGGCCCGTACTGCACGACGACGGCGGCGACACGCTCGGCTTCGTGGTGCCGGCGGGCACCGCCGCGGCCTGGGACGTGCCCGGGAGCACCTGCACCGGGACCGACGGACGGGGCCTGAGGCTGGTCCCGGAGCCGCCGGCGGAGGGTTCGGACTGGCTGGTCCCGCCCGACGAGGCCGACCTCGCGACGGACCCCGCGGTACTGAGGCGGGCGCTGGGGGAGGCGGCCCGGATGATCGAGGCCGCGGACAGCTGCTGCTGACGTCGGCGCCCCGCCCGCCGGAACGTTCGCCCATGGCTCCCGCCACCTGTGGGTGGCGCACCGCGCCGCTTGCGACAATGGGCGAATGGGAAGGTCCAGGAGCCCCCGCGGGCGAGGAGCCGTCGAAGCCGTCACCGAACAGGTCGACGGCGGGCTCGCGCAGCTCATACCCGACCGGGAGCGGGCACGGGGCTGGACCCTGCTGATCGACGGCGCTCCGCAGTCCTACGTCGACCTCGACGACCCGGCGTACCTCTCCTTCGAGTACCAGCGGCGGCTCGGGCACGTGATCGACCTCGCCGCCCCCGCCGGCCGGCCCGTCCACGCCGTGCACCTCGGCGGAGGGGCGTTCACCCTCGCCCGGTACGTCGCCGCCACCCGGCCCCGTTCCACCCAGCAGGTGGTCGAACGCGACGCGGCCCTCGTCCAACTGGTCCGCCGTGAGCTGCCGTTGGATTCCGGAGCCCGCCTTCGGGTGCGGTCGGTGGACGCCCGCGAAGGCCTCGCCAAAGTGCCGGACGGCTGGGCCGACCTGGTCATCGCGGACGTGTTCAGCGGTGCCCGCACCCCCGCCCACCTCACGTCGACGGAGTTCCTCGACGGGGTGCGCAGGGCGCTGAGGCCGGGCGGTGTCTACGCCGCCAACCTCGCCGACGGTCCGCCGCTGACCCATCTGCGCGGCCAGATCGCCACCGCCGCCGCCCGGTTCACCCAACTCGCGTTGGTAGCCGACCCGACCGTGCTGCGCGGCCGGCGTTTCGGCAACGCCGTGCTGGTGGCCTCCGACCTTCCGCTGCCGGTCGCCGAACTGACCCGCAGGGCCGCCACCGATCCGCACCCGGGCCGCGTCGAACACGGCCGCGCCCTCACCGACTTCACCGGCGGGGCCGTACCCGTCACCGACGCCGCGGCGGTCGCCTCACCGGCCCCGCCGCCGTCCGCCTTCCGCTGAACCGGCCGGACCGGCGGAACCGGACGTACCGGCCTGCCGAGCGGGCCGAACCGGGCGTACTCCCCTAGTAGCTGCCGATCTCCACGTGCGGCGGCCCGTCGTGCCAGGCGCAGATGACCGACACCCGGTCGGCGTCCGAGGTGAACTCCACGCGGATCCACGTCTCCGTCTTCCACACCTGCATCGACCAGCCCGTGCCCGGAGTCGCGGAGACCAGGTTCGCCGAGACCTCGCCGAGGTCGAAGACCACCCGGCCGCCGTCGGTGTCGTAGCTCCTCACCTGGCCGGAGGCGGTGGGGGTGGGGGTGGGAGTGCTCGCGGGACGCGCCGGCCGGGAGGGACTCGGAGTCACCGTCCGCCCGCCGGACGGCTTGCTCGGACCGGCCGAAGCGCTCCTGGACGCGGTCGGTTGAGGGGTGGGGGTAGCGGCCGGTGCCGACTCCTGCCTGGTCGCCTCTACCGCGGTGATCGGCAGGGCGCGCGGCGGATCGTAGGCCGTGCCCGCCATCACCGTGTGGACGCCCCACCACGACAGGGTGGCCGCCGCGCCCGTGGCGAGCGACCACGCCAGCAGGTGTACGAGTCCTCTGAGCATCGCCGCCATCCTGCCGCACCCGTCCCCATGGTGTCGCAGGAACGCGATCGGGGTGAGGTTGTCCACAAGCGGCGGGGGCTCTGCCGGAGTTGTCCACAGGCCCCTGCCGGGCCCGCCCCCATGGCGTACGGTGCGGCGCATGGCAAGTGTTCTCGTGGTCGAGGACGACCCGTTCGTGCGCTCGGCGCTCATCCGGCACCTGACCGACGCCTCGCACACCGTGCGCAGCGTCGGTAGGGCGCTGGAGGCGCTGCGCGAGGTCGCCCACCTCCGCTTCGACGTGGTCGTGCTGGACCTCGGACTGCCCGACCTGGACGGCTCCGAGGCGCTGAAGATGCTGCGCGGCATCACCGACGTGCCCGTCATCATCGCCACCGCCCGGGACGACGAGGCGGAGATCGTCCGGCTGCTCAACGCCGGGGCGGACGACTACCTGACCAAGCCGTTCTCCGTCGAGCACCTGTCCGCGCGCATGGCCGCCGTACTGCGCCGCGCCCGCTCCGCCACCGGGGAGCACCCGCCGTCCCCCGTGCTCCGGGTCGGCGGACTGACCGTCGAACCGCTGCGCCGCCAGGCTGAGTTGGACGGGGTGCGGCTGGACCTGACCCGCCGTGAGTTCGACCTGCTCGCCTTCCTCGCCGGGCGGCCGGGAGTGGTCGTGGCGCGCAAGGAACTGCTGGCCGAGGTATGGCGGCAGTCCTACGGCGACGACCAGACGATAGACGTCCATCTGTCCTGGCTGCGGCGGAAGTTGGGCGAGACGGCCGCCCGGCCCCGCTATCTGCACACCCTGCGGGGCGTCGGCGTGAAGCTGGAGCCGCCCGGAGCGGAGCCGCCGCCATGAGATGGGCACTGGTCAAGGTCTGCCTCGCGGTCACCACGATGGTCGTGATCGCCTTCGCCGTCCCGCTCGCCCTGGTCATCAAGGAGATGGCCAGGGACCGCGCCTTCTCCAACGCCGAGCGCCAGGCCGCGGCGGTCGCCCCCGCCCTGTCCATCACCACCGAGCGGGAGCAGTTGGAACGGGTCGTCGCCTCGGCCGGCTCCAACGCCCGGATGGCCGTGCACGTACCGGCCGTCGACGGCGCGGCGGCCGTCGAGATCGGCCGCGCCCGGGCCACCGGCGAGGACATCGCGACCGTGCGGGCAATGGGCCGCGCCTCCACCGCCGAGGTGCCCGGCGGGTCCACGCTGCTGCAGCCGGTCGCGCTGAGTTCCGGCGCCATAGCCGTCGTCGAGGTCTACGTCCCCGAGTCCGAGGTACGCAACGGCGTGGGCACGGCCTGGGCGGTGCTGGCCGGTGTGGGCGCGGCGCTCGTCGTCGGCTCGGTCGCCGTCGCCGACCGGCTCGGCGTGCGGATGGTGCGGCCCGCGCAGCGGCTGGTCGAGGGCGCGCACGAACTGGGCGAGGGCAGGCTGGGCGCCCGGGTGCCCGAGGAGGGACCGACCGAACTGCGGCTCGCGGCGGTCGCGTTCAACTCCATGGCCGACCAGGTCGTCCAACTGCTGGCGAACGAGCGCGAACTGGCGGCCGACCTGTCCCACCGGCTGCGCACGCCGCTGACCGTGCTGCGGCTGAACGCGGCCTCGCTCGGAGCCGGACCCGCCGCCGAGCAGACCCGGACGGCGGTCGCCCAGCTGGAGCGCGAGGTCGACACGATCATCCGCACCGCCCGCGAGGCCAAGCCGCAGACGGCGGCCGCCGGTCCTGGCGCCGGGTGCGACGCGGCCGAAGTCGTCCGGGAGCGGATGGAGTTCTGGTCGGCGCTCGCCGAGGACGAGGGCCGCAAGTGGCGGGTGGCCGGGGTCGAGCGGCCGGTGCGCATCCCCGTGGCCCGCGCCGACCTCGCGGCCGCGCTGGACGCCCTGCTCGGCAACGTATTCCGGCACACCGCCGAGGGCACGGCGTTCGCGGTCGACGTGCACAACGGCGACGACGCGGTGATCGTGCTCGTCTCCGACGCCGGACCCGGCATACCCGACCCGGACGCGGCGATGCTGCGCGGGCGCGGATCGGGGAACGACGGCTCCACGGGGCTCGGCCTGGACATCGTGCGCCGGCTCGCGGAGTCCACCGGCGGGGACGTCCGCATCGGCTCCTCCGTGCTCGGCGGCACCGAGGTGCGGATCTGGATCCAGCTCGACCCGCGCTCCCCGGTGCGCTCGGGCCACCGGGGAGCGGTGCGCCGCCGCCGGCCGGGCAGATCCGCCGCGCGCCTCATCCGTCCACGGTCCCTTCCCTGAACGCCCTTGTCGCGGGCGGGAAAGCACCCCGGCCGGTTCACCCCCGATCCGGCCGGGGCGCGCTGGGGGGCCGGACGGGCCGTCAGGCGGCGTCCGGCGGCGGCAGCTCCCCGGTGCGGGCGGCCTTGCCGTACCAGTGGGCGCTGGACTTCGGGGTCCGGGCGAGGGTGGTGTAGTCGACGTAGACCGCGCCGAACCGCTTGCCGTACCCGTAGGCCCACTCGAAGTTGTCCATCAGGGACCACAGGTAGTACCCGCGGACGTCCGCGCCGTCGGTGATGGCCCGGCGCACCGCCGCCAGGTGGGAGTGCAGGTAGGCGATGCGCTCCGGGTCGTGCACGCGGCCGTCGGCGTCCACCTTGTCGTCGTAGGCGGCGCCGTTCTCGGTGACGTACAGAGTCACCCCCGGCGCCTCCCGGGAGTAGCGCATGATCAGCTCGTGCAGGCCGCCCGGGTCGATCGTCCAGCCCATCTCGGTGCGGTCGCCCGGCGTCTGGTGGAACGCCACGTCGTCCGCGCCGGGCCACGGCGAGTGAGCGCTCGCCCCGTGACCGTCGGCCCGCGGGCCCTCCGCCGCCGTGTCCGCCGCCGACACCAGGGCCGGCGTGTAGTAGTTGAGGCCGAGCGCGTCCAGCGGCTGGTGGGCGGCGCGCAGATCGCCGTCCAGGACGTAGGACCAGTCCGTGATCGACGAGGTGGCCTCCAGCAGCGTGGCCGGGTACGCCCCGTGCAGCATCGGGCCGTGGAAGACCCCGTTGGCCAGGTCGTCGATCTTCCGGGCCGCCGCCAGGTCCGCCGGGTCCTGCGAGACGGTGCGGACCACCGAGGAGTTGAGGCTGACCGCGACCGAGTTGCGGGCCGGCATCACCGACCGCAGCGCCTGCGCGCCCAGGCCGTGCGCCAGGTTCAGATGGTGGGCCGCGCGCAGCGTGGCCGCGGGCTCGGTGCGGCCCGGCGCGTGCACCCCGGAGCCGTAGCCCAGGAAGGCGGTGCACCACGGCTCGTTGAGGGTGATCCACTGCTCCACCCGGTCGCCGAGCGCCTCACCGACGATCTGCGCGTACTCCGCGAAGCGCAGCGCGGTCTCGCGCTCCGGCCAGCCGCCCGCGTCCTCCAGTTCCTGCGGCAGGTCCCAGTGGTAGAGGGTGACCGCCGGCTTGATCCCGCGCTCCAGCAGCTCGTCCACGAGACGGCGGTAGAAGTCCAGGCCCACCTGGACGGCGGGGCCGCGGCCGGTCGGCTGCACGCGCGGCCAGGAGATGGAGAAGCGGTAGGCGTTCAGGCCCAGGTCCGCCATCATGGCCACGTCATCGCGGTAGCGGTGGTAGTGGTCGACAGCGATGTCACCGGTTTCGCCACCGGCGGTCTTGCCCGGGGTATGGCTGAAGGTGTCCCAGATCGAGGGCGTACGGCCGTCCTCCCGCACCGCCCCCTCGATCTGGTACGCGGAGGTCGCGGCGCCCCAGAGGAAGGCGGGCGGAAAGGTCACCGGGGTCACCGGCTGAGCGGACTCAGGCATGGAAGCGCTCCCATAGATGGTCGTGAAAGACCGACGGTTCGAAAGGGGAGGGTGGACAGGGATCGACGTGGACAGAGGGACAAGGGGCCGGGACCACGGTGACCCGGCCCCCGGAAAGGCGGGGGTGTGCGCGGCGGCCGGGCCGCCGCGCGTGAGAGGACGGGCCGCGGGCGTCAGCCCTTGACCGCGCCTTGCATGATGCCGCCCACGATCTGCTTGCCGAAGATCGCGAAGACCAGCAGCAGCGGCAGCGTGCCGAGCAGCGCGCCCGCCATGATCAGGGACTGGTCGGGGGTGTAGCCGCGGCCCAGGCCCGCGAGGGCGACCTGCACGGTCGGGTTCCCGGTCTGGGTCAGCACCAGGAAGGGCCACAGGAAGTCGTTCCAGGTCTGCACGAACATCAGCATCCCCAGCACGGCCATCGCAGGACGCGCCGCCGGGAACACCACGTGCCACACCACGCGCCAGCTGCTCGCGCCGTCCACCCGGGCGGCCTCGATGACCTCGTCCGGCAGCGCCTGGAGCAGGTACTGCCGCATGAAGAACACACCGAACGCGCTGACCAGCGACGGCAGGATCACCGCCTGCAACTGGTCGGTCCAGTCCAGCTTGGCCACCATCATGTACAGCGGGATGATGCTGAGCTGCGGCGGCACCATCATCGTGCCGATCACGATCAGCATCAGCGCGCCCCGGCCCCTGAAGCGCAGCTTGGCGAAGGCGAAGCCGGCGATCGTGGACAGGAACACGACCGTCGCCGCGGAGATCCCCGCCACGATCGTGGTGTTGACGAACGCCTTGCCCAGATTGGCGTCCGTCCAGGCGACCTGGAGGTTGTGCATCAGGTTCGAGCCGAACCAGAAGGGCGGCGGGGTCTGCGCCAGCCGGTTGTTGTTCCGGGACGCGGCGATCGCCGTCCACACCAGCGGGAACAGCGACCCGATGGTGAACAGGGCCAGGATCACGTACGCGATCGGGCCGGCGTGCAGCTGCCCGCCCGCGCGGGCGGCCTTGGGCCGGTGGGTCCGGCGCGGTCCGGCGGTCGGCGTCTCGGGTTCGGTCAGGGTCGTCGTCGTCACGGCCGGTCTCCTTAACTACTGGCGCGCAGCCGGCGCGAGATGACGTAGTTGACCACGCCGATCACGATCAGGATCAGGAACATCGTCCAGGCGATCGCGGAGGCCCGGCCCAGGTGCTGGTTCACCCAGCCCTGCTCGTACAGGTACAGGCCCAGCGTCTGGAACTGGTGCTCGGCACCGCCGGAGGCGCCCTTGTTGGCGTCGAACAGCAGCGGCTCGCCGAAGACCTGGCTGGCGCCGATGGTCGACACCACGGCGGTGAACAGGATGGTCGGGCGCAGCTGCGGCAGGGTGACGTGGAAGAACTGCCGGAACCGGTTGGCACCGTCCAGGGCCGCCGACTCGTACAGGTCGTTCGGGATGGCCTGCATCGCCGCCAGGTAGATCAGCGCGTTGTAGCCCGTCCAGCGCCAGATGATGATCGTGGAGACGGCTATCTGGGAGGGCCACTTGTCGTTCTGCCAGTCGATGTTGTCGAAGCCGACCGCGTGCAGCACCCAGTTGATCATGCCGTAGTCGCGGCCGAAGAGCAGCACGAAGACCAGGGAGGCGGCGGCGATCGAGGTCGCGTACGGCGCGAGCATCGCGACCCGGTAGAAGGTCGAGGCGCGCAACCGGTAGTTCAGGATGTGCGCCAGGCCCATCGCCATCAGCAGCTGCGGAACCGTGGAGATGAGGCCGATGGTCAGGGTGTTCCGCGCCGCGTTCCAGAAGAACTCGTCGTCGAAGATCCGGGTGTAGTTGCGCAGCCCGGCCCACTCCATGTCGGTCGGCGCCGTCAGCTCCACCGTGTGCAGCGAGGCCCATGCCGTGTAGATCAGCGGGAAGAGCCCGAAGGCGACGAACAGCAGGAAGAACGGCGAGACGAACGCGTACGGGCTCCACCGCATGTCCCGCTGCCAGCGGCGGGACAGCCGCGCCCGGCGCCGGTGCTCCGCGTCGGCAGTGTCGGTCTCCGCCGGGCGGCCCGGGGCCGCGCCCCCCTCCGGGGGCGCGGCGGTGTCGTGCCGGGTGGCCATACCGGTCACTTCTCCAGGTTGTTGTCGATGGTCTTCGTGGCCGTCTTCCAGGCGTCGGCGGGCGACTTGCCCTTCGTCACGAGGATGACGCCGTTGTCCGTCAGGCCCTGCTGGACGATCTGGTCCTTCGGGCCGATCGTCTGGACCGGGATGGACTTGGCGGCCTCCGCGAAGATCCCCCCGATGGGCGCGTCACCGGTCATCTCGTTCTTCGCGTCGGTCACCGACGGCATGGTGTAGGCGCCCGGCGCGCTCGGGAAGCTGCCCTGGACGGCGAACAGCTTCGCCTGCTGCTCGGGAGCCGTCAGCCAGGTGATGAACGCCGTCGCCTCCTTCACGTGCTTGCCGCTCTTGGGCACGGCCAGGAAGGAACCGCCCCAGTTGCCGCCCTTGGGCGGCACGGCCACGTCCCACTTGCCGGCCGCGTCCGGCTGCGACTTGCCCTTGATGGTGCCGAGCATCCACGGCGGGCAGGCGACGGTGGCGAACTTGTTGTTCGCGATCGTCTGGTCCCAGGCCGGCTGGAACTGCGTCTGCGACTGGACCAGACCCTCCTGGGCGGCCTTGGCCGTCAGGTTGAAGGCGGCCTTGACGGCGGGGTTCGTCTTGTAGATGACGTTGCCGGAGGCGTCGTAGAACTTCTCCTCCTCACTGCTGAGGATCGCGTTGATCAGGCCGCCGGGGGAGTCCATGAAGTAGGTGCCCTTGGGTGCCTTCTTCTTGAACGTCTCGCCCGCCGCGACGAACTTGTTCCAGTCGCCCGCCCACAGCTTGCCGACCTCCTCGCGGTCGGTGGGCAGACCGGCCTGCTGGAAGAGGTCCTTGCGGTAGCAGATCGCCATCGGGCCGATGTCGGTGCCGAGGCCGATGGTCTGGTCGTCCTTGGTGGTGGCCTGCTGCCACTTCCAGTCCAGCCAGTTGCTCTTGTCCACGCCCGAGGCCTTGGAGAGGTCCTCGAACTTGCCCGCCTGGGTGGCGACGACCTCGGCGATGTTGCCGACCTCGACGGCCTGGACGTCCATCAGGCCGCTGTTGGTGGTCAGGTGGTTGACGAGCGCCGGGTAGTAGTTCTCATTGCGCTCGGTGACGTTCTCCTGAATCTTGATGTCGGGGTGCAGCTTCTCGTACTCGGCGTAGAGGCCGGCCTCCTTGAAGCCCATCGTGCCGAAGAGGCCCATCGTGATCGTGACCTTGGCACCGCCGCCGTCGCCACCGCCGTTCGACGAGCCGGACTCGTCTCCGCTGTCGCTGGAGCAGCCGGCCAGCAGCCCGGCGCCCAGCGACGCGGCCGCCGCCAGGACCACCGCCTTGCGGGCGATGGGGGTCCCCCCACTCGAACGAAGTCGAGACTGGGGGAGGAAACGTGCTCGCATTGCGTCCTCCTGTTGCCCTGACGTGCCGACCCCCCGGCCAACTGCATGTTGGGCCCGTTTTGTACTCGCTGCGGCTCGGGCGGGGAACGTGCGGGTTGTGTATGTGTCAGGTACTGTGGGAGCGCTCCCACCAGTGATGTGTTGAAGAGTCGCGGGTTCGAGTGGGGGTGTCAAGGGTGTGAGCGAGGACAAATGCGTTCAGTTATCGGCCTGTTAACTAACGCGGGAGGGGGAGGTCCTCGATCCGGGTATGCGGAGCCGCCCCGTCCCCAGGGGCCCGCCGTGGCGGCCCCGGGCACGGCGTCCGCGCTCGGGAGACTGTTACATTCCAGGCCAAGGCGGTTTCGACGGCGGAAGGGCGGAGCCAATGACAGGCCACGGAGCGCGGGGCCGGAGCGGCGGTCGGCCGACCCTCGAAGAGGTCGCCGCGCGGGCCGGCGTCGGCCGCGGCACCGTCTCGCGGGTGATCAACGGCTCGCCCCGGGTCAGCGACGCCACCCGGGCCGCCGTCGAGGCGGCGGTGGCCGAGCTCGGCTACGTCCCCAACACGGCCGCCCGCGCCCTCGCCGCCAACCGCACCGACGCGATCGCCCTCGTCGTGCCCGAGCCGGAGACCCGCTTCTTCGCCGAGCCGTACTTCTCGGACATGCTGCGGGGGGTCGGCGCCGGACTGTCGGACACGGAGATGCAGTTGCTGCTGATCTTCGCCGGCAGCGACCAGAAGCGGCAGCGGCTGGCCCAGTACCTGGCCGCGCACCGGGTGGACGGCGTCCTGCTGGTCTCGGTGCACGCCGACGACCCGCTGCCGGACATGCTGGCCCAGCTGGAGATCCCGGCTGTGATCAGCGGTCCGCGGTCGGCGGGCGAGACCCTGACCTCGGTGGACTCCGACAACTACGGAGGCGCCCGCTCCGCCGTGGAGCACCTGATGGCTCGCGGCCGCCGCACCGTCGCCCACATCACCGGCCACACGGACGTCTACGGTGCCCAGCGCCGCGTCGACGGCTACCGCGAGGCCCTGCGGGACGCGGGCCTGGAGGTGGACGAACTCCTCGTGGCCCAGGGAGACTTCACCGAGGGCGGCGGCCGCCGCGCGATGACGCGCCTGCTGGAGCACCGCCCCGACCTGGACGCCGTCTTCGCCGCCTCCGACGTCACGGCGGCCGGCGCCCGCCAGGTGCTGCGCGAGGCGGGCCGTCGCATCCCCGACGACGTGGCCCTCGTCGGCTACGACGACTCCGCCATCGCCCGCCACATGGATCCGCCCCTGACCAGCGTCCGCCAGCCCATCGAGGAGATGGGCCGCGCGATGATCGACCTCCTGCTGAACGAGATCGCCGACCGCCGCCCGGCGGTCTCCCGGGGGCTGGAGCGACGGCAGCTCGTGCTGCCTACGGAGCTGATGGTGCGGACGTCGTCGTAGCGGGCCTGGGGTCGCCGCGTCGGGTGGCTCCCGCCGCGACGAGGAGGGCGACGGTCGCGGAATGGGAATCGGCGACCGCCCACTCCAGGGGAGTGCGGCCCGTGCCGTGGTCCTCACGAAGATTCGGATCGGCGCCGTGCGCCAGCAGTTCGCGCACGGTCTCGGTGTGCCCCCAGCAGGCGGCCGCGCACAGCGGCGTGCCCTCCGATCCGTGCCCGCTCTCGGCGTCCGGGCAGGCCCCGGCCGCGAGGAGCAGCCGGGCCATCTCGACCTGCCCTTGCACGGACGCCGCATAGAGCGGGGTGGTGCCCTCCCTGTCCGCTCGCTCCGGATCGGCGCCGGCCCGCAACAGCTCCTCCGCGCGGGCGATGTCGCCCAGCATGGCCGCCGTGACGAGGTGACCGGAGAGCTTCTTGCGCCGCCGTCGGTTCATGGCTGTCGAGCTTACCGGCCCCGGCGCGCGGTCCTGGGCCGGTCAGGAGGAAGCGGAACCACCGTCGGCCCCCATGCGCTGACGCCTGTAGTGGCGAGCCGCTCGGGCGCGGTTTCCGCATGACGGCTTGCACCACTCCTGCCGCCCGTGGCGGCGGCACCATTCCCGGTGCTCACCTGCCCGGGCAACCACGACGCGCGTCCGGCCTACCGCAAGGTCCTGCTCGGAGAGGCACCCGACCGGGGCCCCGTCAACCGGGTCCACCAGGTCGCCGGTGCCGCCGTCCTGATGTGCGACTCCACCATCCCGGGCCACGACGAGGGGCGCCTCGACGCGGCGACGCTCGACTGGATCGACACCACCCTCACCGGACTGCCGCGGGACATGCCGGCGCTGATCGCCTTCCACCAGCCGCCGGTCGAGCTCCACCACCCGCTGCCCGACTCGGGAATGCTCGAACAGCCGGGGCACCTGGCCGCCCTGCTCGACGCACATCCTCGGGTGGTCGCCGTCCTGACCGGGCACGCCCCCACCGCGGCCGCTTCGGTCTTCGCCGGCCGTCCGCTGATCGTCGGGCCGGCCGTCACCTGGACCCTGCGCATGCCCTGGGAGGGCGACTCCCCGGCGGACCGGGACCAGCCGCCCGGCCTCGCCTTCCACGTCCTCGGCGACGACCGGCGCCTGACCACCCACTACCGTGTCGTTCTCTGACGCTCGCGTCCGGCCGAACTGCCGCTGAAGCAGAGGACCTTCGCGTCAGATCGGCTCGCCGCGAAGGGCCTTGCGGACGGGATGGCGGGCGGGCCGGAAGGGCGGTCAGGGCCGCCAGAGCGGCCGGCGCCGGGGCGGCCCGCCCGCAACTGACACGACAGAGGCCGGTGACCTGGGGTATCAGGTCACCGGCCTCTCGGTGAAGGGTGAGTGACGGGACTCGAACCCGCGGCATCCTGGACCACAACCAGGTGCTCTACCAGCTGAGCTACACCCACCATGACCGGTCAGAGGGATTCTGCGGTTTCCCCGACCGGCCGAGAAGAAGTCTACAGGGTCGGAAGGGGTGCTCGCGCACGGGTTTCGCGGCGCCCCTTCGCGGAGCCCCGCTACGCCTGCTGAGCAGGCAGGACGTGCTTCGCCGCGATCGCCTTGGCGGTGTCGGAGTCGGGACCGGGCTGCGGGACGAAGACGGCCTCGCGGTAGTAGCGCAACTCCGCGATGGACTCGCGGATGTCGGCCAGGGCGCGGTGGTTGCCGTTCTTCTCCGGGCTGTTGAAGTACGCCCGCGGGTACCAGCGCCGGGCCAGCTCCTTGACCGAGGACACGTCCACGATCCGGTAGTGGAGATAGCCCTCCAGCGTCGGCATGTCGCGCAGCAGGAAGCCGCGGTCGGTGCCGACCGAGTTTCCGCACAGCGGGGCCTTGCCGGGCTCCTTGACGTACTCCCGCACGTAGGCCAGGACCTGCTCCTCGGCGTCCTTGAGTGTCGTGCCGCCGGCCAGCTCGGTGAGCAGGCCGGACGCGGTGTGCATCTCACGCACCACCTCCGGCATCGTCTCCAGCGCCGAGTCCGGCGGCCGGATGACGATGTCGACTCCCTCGCCGAGTACGTTCAGCTCGGAGTCGGTGACGAGGGCGGCCACCTCGATGAGCGCGTCGTCCGACAGCGAGAGGCCGGTCATCTCGCAGTCGATCCACACCATGCGATCGTTCATGTGTCTCACCTTACGGCGCCCCGCCGCGACCCGGACCGACTGTGCGGCGCCCTTGTCGGGCAACGGCAGGCGCGCGGCCCTGAGCCGGGACGGCCGGATGGACGGGACCAGAAGGCCCGTCCACCCTGCCGCCGTGGGTCAGGAGCCGCCGCGCTGGCCCGGAACGCTCGCCGACAGGGCCGCCGTGCGGCGCGCCTGGTGGGGCACCTGGCCCTCCGGGTGGAAGGAGGGCAGCGGCGACGCGGGACCGGCCGGTGCCGCCGCGGAGTGCGGTCCCGGGCCGCCCGGCATGCCGGCCGTCCCCGACACGAGGTCGCCGTCCCCCGGCCGCTCGTTCTGCGGCCGCCGCGCCCGGTAGGCCGCCCGGTACGCCGCCGGGGACGAGCCCAGCTGCCGCCGGAAGTGGCCGCGCAGTGCCACGGGGGAGCGGAAGCCGCAGCGGCCCGCCACCTCGTCGACCGAGTAGTCGGACGTCTCCAGCAGCCGCTGCGCCTGGAGCACCCGCTGGGTGATCAGCCACTGCAGCGGCGCGCTCCCGGTCAGGGAGCGGAAGCGGCGGTCGAACGTACGCCGGCTCATGTACGCCCGTGCCGCCAGCGTCTCCACGTCGAACTGCTCGTGGAGGTGCTCCAGCGCCCAGGCGACGACCTCGGCGAGCGGGTCGGCGCCGATCTCCTCCGGTAAAGAGCGGTCCAGGTAGCGTTCCTGGCCTCCGCTCCGGCGAGGCGGGACCACCAGCCGCCGGGCCAGCGCGCCCGCCGCCTCGTTGCCGTGGTCCGAGCGCACGATGTGCAGGCACAGGTCGATCCCGGCCGCCGTACCCGCCGACGTCAGCACGTCGCCGTCGTCGACGAACAGCTCTCTGGGATCCACGTGCACCGACGGATAGCGCTTGGCCAGCGTCGGCGCGTACATCCAGTGCGTGGTCGCCGGCCGGCCGTCCAGCAGCCCGGCCGCGGCGAGTACGAACGCCCCGGTGCACAGGCCCACGATGCGGGCCCCCTCCTCGTGCGCCCGGCGCAGTGCGTCCAGCGCCTCCTCCGGTGGCGGCGAGGTGATCGAGCGCCAGGCCGGCACGACGACCGTGCCCGCCCGCGAGATCGCCTCCAGGCCGTGCGGTGTGGTGAGTTCCAGGCCCCCTGTGGTCCGCAGCGGGCCTTCCTCGCCGCCGCACACCAGTAGTCGGTAGCGCGGTACGCCGGCGTCCTGGCGGTCAACCCCGAACACCGACAACGGTATGGAACTCTCGAAGATGGGGCCGCCGCTGAACAGCAGCACCGCGACGATCTCCTTGCGGCGTCGCCCGGAAAGCTTCCGGGCCGCGGTTTCCGGCGCGGCAGTGGAGTCGTGGCTCATACTGCTAAGCCCCCCTCGGTGGTCGCGGCTCCTCGGTTGTGTCGCTCCTGCACGTTTCCCCTCGGTCCTGCACGGGTCCCCCGCCGTAAGACAGTCAAGATCGAATCTACTGCGTCCCGCCGTGCCGTGTTGACCAGTTCGTCACCCGGCACATTGTCGATATGGCAACTTGGCGTGAAGCATTCGATCACGAAGCGTTGCACTCGAGGAGCGTGCAGGGAAGTGCGCCTCGTGGTGGTGGCCAATCCACGTAGGGTGCGCGGTGCCGCGGAGGCCCTTTCCGTGCAGGTCGAACGGGGGGTGAGGGGTGCTTAGGCCGGAGAATGCACGGATACGAGAAGTTGGCTGAAAAGCTACGTCCGCGTGCGCAAAAACCGGTCAGCCGACCGGTGCCGTTCCGCCCAGGTGCCGACCGCCCCGGTGCGCCCCGGTCCCCGTTCGTGGTGGCGGCCCCGGTGCGGGACGCGCTCCTCGGCGCGCAGCCGGGCCGCCTCGCGTTCGGAGCGGCGCAGCAGCGCCCGACAGGCCCCGGTGGCGGCCGCGAGGCCCAGGGCGGTGCCGGCGGCGCCGGCGAACGACGTGCCGTACCAGAGCAGGACCACGGGGACGAGTACGCAGCTGAAGACAGCCCAGCGCACCACCTCGCCCGCGGTGTCGCCCATGGCGCCGTCCTCGCCGCCGGCCGCGGCGCGCTGCCCGGTGTCCTGTGCGATGCCCGGTGTGGTGTCCCGTGCGGGGCCCGGGTGTCGGTCGGGGACGGTGCGGGGTCCGGACACGGCGTGCTCCTTGCGGCGGCGGTTCTCCGGGTTCAACGCCTGTTCGATCGGTCGGTCACCGTGCGGGCTCCACGCGGCCGCCCGGTACCCCGCGCGACTCCCCGACGGCGCCCCGCCGTTACCGTGATCCTGTCCGTCGCGGAAAGTGAATCCCGTACAAACCGCCTGTACGGGGCACCAACCATTGCGTTACGGGCGTGGCTCGTGCATGCTCCGGTGAACCGCCACGGAGAGTGCGCGGGATCTGGGCTAAGGAGGCGTGCCGCCGTACCCTTGGGGGTATGGGGACGGGAAGACCATTCCCGGACACAGCTTCGCCGCAGACTGTCGTCCCCGACAAAGGATCACATCCCCGAGACAGCCATGGCCGGTCACGAATTCTTCGAACCCGCGGACCGCAAGCGACCGCTCGCCGACCCCACGGCGGCCGATCCCCAGGCGGCAGAAGAGCCACGTCATCCCTGCGATCCGGCGTTCAAGCACGGCGTCGTCGTCGGCTTCGACGGATCCACCTCCAGTGAGCGCGCCCTCGCCTACGCGATCGGCATGGCGCAACGAACCCACTCGGGCCTGATCATCGTGCACGTCGCCAACCGGCTGCCCACCACGGTGTGGGCGGGCTGCGAGCCCCCCGTCTTCGTGGACGTGCCGGACCACCGCACCGAGGTCCTCGGTCTCGAACTCGCCTGCGCGGAGTACCTGGCGGAGGTGCCCTGGATCCTCGTCGAGCGCGGCGGCGACATCTGCCACGAACTCGAAGAGGTGGGCAAGGAGTACGAGGCGGACGCGATCGTCGTGGGCTCCACGCACGGGCTCGTGGGGCGCCTGTTCGGCTCGGTCGCGGGCCGGCTCGCCAAGCGCGCGCAGCGGCCGGTCGTCGTCATCCCCTAGCCGGTTCCGCCCCGGTCGGGCCGACGTTCGCCAAATCCCTTTCCGGTCATGACTTTCCGCGAAGCTACTCGCACGTAGAGGTGTTTGTGCCCTTGTGAAGGGCATATACCGGTCACCGCACAACTGCGCAGGCATGAAGGGAGCTTGCCGTGGCCAACGACGTCTCTGCGGGAAGCACCACGACCACCATCCTCGGCCGACTCGCCCTCGGTGTCACCCTGCTGGCCTTCGGCCTCGGGTACACCGAAGTCATCAACGGAGTGACGGCGAACGACTCGGTGACACTCGCTCACTATGTGGGCGGCGTCGCGCTGTTCGTCGCCGGACTGCTGGCCTTCCGCGATCGCGACACCGCGACCGGTACGGCCTACTGTGCGCTCGGCGCCTTCTGGTTCACCTGGGCCGTCTCGGCGGGCAACCAGGTCTCCGGCAACGGCGCGGGGCTCTTCCTGCTCCTGTTCGCCCTCGTGGCCCTGACGTTGACGCTCGCCGGCGGCGACGTGCTCGGACAGGGCACCTACGGGCTGTTCTTCGTCTCCCTGGTGCTGCTCGCCATCGCACGCTTCGCCGACAACGGCGGCCTGGCGAAGGTGGGCGGCTGGTTCGCCGTGGCGGCCGGAGCGGTCGCCTGGTACGCGGCCACGGCGGCGCTCGCCCACTGGCCCACGGAACTTCCGCGACGCGCTGCCGGCCGGGGGGTGACGGCCACCGGTTAGCTGCGCGGGCTGGGGGGTTGGGATGCTCCCCGGCGGATGAAGACGGACCCCCGCGTGATGGGTGGCACACGTGGGGGTCCGTTTCTCACGGTTTGGCCCGTGCGGGCGCGTTGGGGCCGGTCGCTCCCCCGCGGCGGAGCCGCATATCGATACAGCCCCGTGCCCCTTCGGGCGCCCCTGCGGGGCGATCTGTCAGGGCACCGTTATCTACTCGCTCTTACTCCACCGTTACCGACTTGGCCAGGTTGCGGGGCTTGTCGATGTCCCGGCCCAGGGCCAGTGCCGTGTGGTAGGCGAGGAGTTGGAGGGGGATGCCCATGAGGATCGGGTCCAGTTCGTCCTCGTTCTTGGGCACGACGATCGTCTCGTCGGCCTTCTCCTGCTCCTGGTGGGCGACGGCGAGGATCCTGCCGCTGCGGGCCTTGATCTCCTCCATGGCCGCGCGGTTCTTCTCCAGCAGGTCGTCGTCCGGCACGATCGCCACCGTCGGCAGCGCGGGCTCGATCAGGGCCAGCGGGCCGTGCTTGAGCTCGGAGGCCGGGTAGGCCTCGGCGTGGATGTAGGAGACCTCCTTGAGCTTCAGGGAGGCCTCACGGGCCACCGGGTAGCCCCGGACCCGGCCGATGAAGAGCATCGAGCGGGCGTCGGCGTAGTCCCGGGCCAGCCGCTCGATCTCCTCCTCCTGCTTCATGATCTCGGAGATCTGCGCCGGCAGCCTGCGCAGGCCCTCGATGATCCGCTTGCCGTCACGCACCGACAGGTCGCGGATGCGGCCCAGGTGCAGGGCGAGCAGCGCGAAGGCGACGCAGGTGTTGGTGAAGCACTTGGTGGACACCACGCAGACCTCGGGCCCGGCGTGCACGTAGATGCCGCCGTCCGCCTCACGGGCGATGGCGGAGCCCACCACGTTGACGACGCCGAGCACCCGCGCGCCCTTGCGCTTGAGCTCCTGCACGGCCGCCAGCACGTCGTACGTCTCACCGGACTGGGAGACCGCGATGTACAGCGTGTCGGGGTCGACCACCGCGTTGCGGTAGCGGAACTCGGACGCCGGCTCGGCGTCGGCGGGGATGCGGGCCAGCTCCTCGATCATCTGGGCGCCGATCATGCCCGCGTGGTAGGAGGTGCCGCAGCCGAGGATCTTGACCCGGCGCACCGCGCGCGCCTCGCGGGCGTCGAGGTTGATGCCGCCGAGGTGCACGGTGGCGAACCGGTCGTCGATCCGGCCGCGCAGCACCCGGTCCACGGCCTCGGCCTGCTCGTGGATCTCCTTGTGCATGTAGGTGTCGTGGCCGCCCATGTCGTAGGAGGCGGCCTCCCACTCCACGGTGGTCGGCTCGGCGGTGGTGCGGGTGCCCTCGGTGGTGTACGTACGGAAGTCGTCGGCCTTGAGGGTGGCCATCTCGCCGTCGTCGAGGGTGACTATCTGCCGGGTGTGGGTGACCAGCGCGGCGATGTCGGAGGCGACGAACATCTCCTTCTCGCCGATGCCGAGCACGACCGGCGAGCCGTTGCGGGCCACCACGATGCGGTCGGAGAAGTCGGCGTGCAGGACGGCGATGCCGTAGGTGCCCTCGACCTGGCGGACGGCGGCGCGGACCTTCTCCTCCAGCGTCTCGGCCTCGGAGCGGGCGATGAGGTGGGTGAGCACCTCGGTGTCGGTCTCGGAGAGGAACTCCACACCGTCCGCCTGAAGCTTGCGACGCAGGTCGGAGGCGTTGTCGATGATGCCGTTGTGCACGACGGCGACCTTGTTGTCGGCCGACATGTGCGGGTGGGCGTTCACGTCGGAGGGGGCGCCGTGGGTGGCCCAGCGGGTGTGGGCGATGCCGGTGGTGCCCTTGAAGCGCGCCGGGACCTTGGCCTCCAGGTCGCGGACCCGCCCCTTGGCCTTGACCATCTTCAGGCCGGCCGTCTTCGGCGAGGTGACGGCGATGCCCGCGGAGTCGTAGCCGCGGTACTCCAGGCGCTGAAGGCCTTCCAGGAGCAGGGGGGCGACGTCACGCTTGCCGATGTATCCGACGATTCCGCACATGTACAGGTATCCCTCAGCCGTAGACGATCCGGCGCAGCTGCCGGAGGGAGAGTTCCGGCGGTGCCACCGCCCGGTATTTCAGGTCCGCCCCGATCCGTTCGAAGATCTCCGCGTTCACCAGCCCCTGGGCCTGGAGCTCGCGGTGGCGGCGACGGACGAACCCTTCGGTCGTCTCGTCGAAGTAGGCGAGCACGTCCTGGACCACCCGCAGCGCCTCGCCCCGGTTCAGGGGCGTGGACCGCGTCAGGTGATCAACAAGTTCGTCGTGCACCCGGTGGATTCTGGAGTAAGGGACGGGCTTTCGCAAGAAACCTGCCCGATTTCGGGCAGGAGGTGTCGGTGGGATCGTAGGGGCGAGGTGTCGGCGGCGCCCGGAGCGGTTCTCACATGCGTCTGAGGACCGCCTGCTTGGCCAGGGTGAACTCCTCGTCCGTGAGCACTCCCGCGCGGTGCAGTTCGCCCAGTTCGCGCAGCCGCCGCAGCAGGGCGTCGTGGTCCTCCTCGGCCCCCTCGGCGCCCCGGTCGGCGGCCGCGGCCTCCGCCGCGGCGGGCCCGCCCGGCACGGCCCCGTCCACAGTCCCGTCCACGGGCGCGGACGGATGCGGCAGCCGGGCCTGCACGGCCGCCGCGACCAGCGCCATCAGCGGGTCCCTCTTGAAACCCCACAGCTCCACGGCGTTCGGGTCGTGCTTGGGCGGGACGTCGGCGGGCGCGCCCCGCACGGTGAGGCGCAGGAAGCCGTTCTCCAGCCCGGCGGCGGGCAGCCACTCCACCGCGGTGATGTCGGCCAGCGCGAGCGTGCGGGCCCCGTTGGCGGCCTTGGCGTCCTCGGTCTTCCAGTTCCACTCCAGACGCACCCGCTCGCCGTCGAAGCTCGCCGTGCCGTCCCCGGCCAACACCGACAGCGGCAGCGCGGGACCGGGCAGCAGGTACTCCGTCACCGGGTCCGAGGGCACCTGCTCCAGCCGCAGGGCGTCACGGACCACGTCCACGAAGTACTCGGCGACTCCGTAGCGCCCGGACTCGACCAGCAGCTGATAGGGGTCGTGCGGCTCGGTCAGCCGGCCCGCGGTCGCGTGCAGCAGCGGATCGGCGCCGTCGCGCAACCGCAACCTGAGCCGCCCGGCCCGCTTGCCCTGCTCGAACGAAACGCCCGCCAGAGCGGCGAGCGGCACGCGGATCTCACCCAGGGTCCGGCGCAGCAGACCGACGTTCTTGTCCCGTCCCGGGGTCAGTCTCAGGGCGTCGTCGTCCAGGACCCACGTGCCGTCGCTCTGGATGATTTCCGTCATGGGGAGATTGTTTCACCGCATCTGCGAGAGAGTGGTCTATACCGTCGGGGCTCATGGAGTCCCCGAGCCGAACGAAGGGAGCGCATGTGAGACGGCACCACAGCACGACTCCCCGCAGAATCCGGATGCCCAGGACGAGCCGGGCCCTGGGCGCGCTGCTGCTCGTGGCGGCCGCCGGAGCCTTCACCGTGGGCGCCGTGCCCGCCGGGAAGGCGGCGCCCGCACCGGCCGCGACACCGCTGGGCCAGGTGGTCCCGGTCCCCGCCTCCGTCCAGGCGGGCGGATCCCCGTACCGCATCACGGCGGGCACCCACATCCGCGTCGACGGCTCCCGTGGGGCGCGCCAGGTGGGCGAGTACCTCGCGGACGTCCTGCGGCCCTCCACCGGCTACCGCCTGCCGCTGACCACACAGGGCGACGGCGGTATTCGGCTGCGACTGGCCAAGGGATCGTACGGCGCCGAGGGCTACCGGCTGGACAGCGCGGCGAGCGGGGTGACGATCACCGCAGGGGAGCCGGCCGGCCTCTTCCACGGTGTGCAGACCCTGCGGCAGCTGCTGCCCCCGGCCGTCGAGAAGAAGTCCGTGCAACCGGGCCCGTGGCTGGTCGCCGGCGGCACCATCCAGGACAGCCCGCGCTACGCCTACCGGGGCGCCATGCTCGACGTCTCCCGGCACTTCTTCACCGTCACACAGGTCAAGCGCTACATCGACGAACTCGCCCTCTACAAGATCAACAAGCTGCATCTGCACCTGAGCGACGACCAGGGCTGGCGCATCGCCATCGACTCCTGGCCGCGCCTGGCGACCCACGGCGGCTCCACGCAGGTCGGCGGCGGCGCGGGCGGCCACTACACCAAGGCCGACTACAAGGAGATCGTCCGCTACGCCGCCTCCCGCCATCTGGAGGTCGTGCCCGAGATCGACATGCCCGGCCACACCAACGCGGCCCTCTCCTCCTACGCTGAGCTGAACTGCGACGGCGTGGCACCGCCGCTGTACACCGGCACCAACGTCGGGTTCAGCTCGCTGTGCGTGTCCAAGGACATCACGTACGACTTCGTGGACGACGTCATCCGCGAGCTGGCCGCCCTCACCCCCGGCCGCTACCTGCACATCGGCGGCGACGAGGCGCACTCCACGAGCCACGACGACTACGTGAAGTTCATGAACCGGGTGCAGCCGATCGTCGCCAAGTACGGCAAGACGGTGATCGGCTGGCACCAGCTGACCGGCTCCACCCCGGCCAAGGGCGCGCTCGCCCAGTACTGGGGCCTGGACTCCACCAGCGCCGCGGAGCAGGCGCAGGTCGCCCAGGCCGCGCAGAACGGCACCGGGCTGGTCCTGTCCCCGGCCGACCGGGTGTACCTCGACATGAAGTACACCAAGGACACCCCGCTCGGACTGGCCTGGGCCGGCTACGTCGAGGTGCAGCGGTCCTACGACTGGGACCCGGGCAGCTACCTGCCGGGCGCGCCCGCCTCCGCGGTGCGCGGTGTCGAGGCCCCGCTGTGGTCGGAGACCCTGTCCACTTCCGCCCACATCGACGCCATGGCCTTCCCCCGGCTGCCCGGCGTCGCCGAACTCGGCTGGTCGCCCGCGGCCACGCACGACTGGAACACCTACAAGACGCGCCTGGCGGCCCAGGCGCCACGCTGGGACGCCCTCGGGATCGGGTACTACCGCTCCCCGCAGGTGCCCTGGCCCGCGCAGTAGGACAGCGGGAGGAGCAATCGGCGACGGGCACCCCTCCGGGGTGCCCGTCCGTCCGTGCCGGGGCTCACCGCCCCGCGAGGGGGTTCCGCAGGGTCCCGACCAGCTGGAGCGCCCCGGAGGGGTCCGCGAGGTCCACCATCTGCCGGTTGTCGCGCAGCTGGAGCCGGTTGAGGCAGGACAGCGCGAACTCGGGGGCGAACAGGTCGTACTGCCGGAACTTCCAGGCGAGTTCGGGCACCGACTCCTGGTACTCGCGGACCGCCTCGGCGACCGTCCGCCAGAAGTCGTCCTCCTCCAGGATCCCCTCGGTGGCGAGGCCCGCGGCCAGGAAGCGGAAGAAGCAGTCGAAGACGTCCGTGAAGAGGGACAGCAGCTTCTTGTCCTCCGGGACCTCCACCCGGATCCGCCGCACCTGGGGCGGCAGGGCGGCGTCCGGGTCCAGCACCGCGATCTCCTCGGCGATGTCCTTGAAGACCGCCCGCCGCACCTCGCCGTCCTCCAGCACCAGGATCACGTTCTCGCCATGCGGCATGAACACCAGGTCGTAGGCGTAGAAGCTGTGCAGCAGAGGAGTGAGGTAGACGCGCAGATAGCCGCGCAGCCACTGACTCGGGGACAGCCCGGAGCGTTCGATCAGCGCACCCGCGAAGGACGCGCCCTCGTGGTCCACGTGCAGCAGTGAGGCCATGGTGGCCAGGGACTCGCCGTCCCGCAGCGAGGGCACCGGGCTCTCGCGCCACAGCGCGGCCAGCATCTTCCGGTACGGCGAGTAGCGGTCCGTCGCCTCCTCGTACTCCAGGTGCCGGTAGCCGACGGCCGCCCGCTCGCGGATGATCGTCAGGCCGGTCGACTTCAGCGCCGGGTCGTCGGCGATGAGCTGGGCCAGCCAGTCGTTGATGGCCGGGGTGGCCTCCATGTAGGCGGCCGACAGCCCGCGCATGAAGCCCATGTTGAGCACGGACAGCGCGGTCTTGACGTAGTGCCGGTGCGGGTTCGTGCGGTTGAAGAAGGTCCGGATGGACTGCTGGGCCAGGTACTCGTCGTCGCCCTCGCCCAGGCAGACCAGGTGCCGGCGGGCGATCTCGGCGGCGAAGGTGACGGTGAGCTTGTTCCACCACTGCCAGGGGTGGACGGGGATGAGCAGGTAGTCGACGGGGTCGAGGTCCTGGCCGGTGAGGCGGGCGTGGAAGCGCTCGACGGTCTCAGCGCCCAGCTCCTCGCGCAGGAAGGCCTCGTACTCGATGCCGACGCCCGCCGTGAACGCCGCCCGTGAGCGGTGCGCCGCCAGCCACACCAGCCGGACGGGGCTCGCGGTCTCGGGGGCGTACGACAGGTACTCGTGGACCCCGAAGCCGAGCCGCCCGTTGTTGGCGACGAAGCAGGGGTGGCCCTCGGTCATGCCGCTCTCGATGTCCTGGAAGGAGCCCTTCGCCAGCTCGGCCGAGGTGACCTGCGGCTTGGCGAGCTTGTAGCAGGTGCTCGCCAGGGTGGAGGAGATCTCCTCCAGGTAGATCGGGAGGATCTCGTCGCTCAGCCCCAGCGATGCCTTGAACTCGATGAAGAAGTCCAGTGCGGCGAGCGGCAGTTCGGCGCCGTCGCGTCGGCGGGTGATCGAGTCCGGGTCCACCTGCCAGTGGTCGAGGGCGCGGCGGACGGCGGTGAAGCGGTAGTGGGTGAGGTCGTCGTCGCTGTGGACGACCCAGTGGTCGCCGTCCGGCCGGGGAGCGAGCAGCCGCTCGTGCGTGAACTCGGCGAGCGCCTTGCGTATGAGCAGGCGGTTGGCGCTCTCCCAGCGCTCCGGGGAGAGATGGGACACGGCGTCGGCGAGGGTCATGCCGTCACCTCCGTGGCCGAGGTGAACCGCTCCCGGGTGCAGAAGCTCAGCAACGCCGTCTTCTCGGGCTTGTCGATCTCGCGTTCCGGCACGAACCCGACGGCCGTGTTCAGCGCCTGCACGGCCTTGTTGCGCACGTCCGGCTCCACCACGACCCTGCGCGTCGCCGGATCCTCGAACAGGTGTCGCATCACGGCGGTGAGCACGGCCCGGGTGAACCCGTGCACGGGCGTGTCGGTCGGTGCGACCAGGAAGTGCATGCCGACGTCACCGGGTTCCGGCTCGTACAGCCCCACCAGCTCGCGGTGGGCCGGGTCGTACCGCTCCATCAGGAAGGCGGGCTCGCCGTCGTGCAGGCCGAGGAAGGCGTCGTGGTGGCGGTCGGCGGCGATCTCCATGTAGGCGCGCTCGACGTCCGTGAGCGTCGCGTCCCGCATCATCCAGAACGCCGCCTTGGGATGGGTGACCCAGCCGTGCAGCAGCTCGGCGTCCTTCAGGGGGCCGACGGGGCGGAACGTGAAGCTGCCCAGCAGTGGGGTGGTGCTCATCGAAAACTCCTCGGGTGCGTGTTCTTGTACAACAGGGGCCGTAGGCAATCGCGTTCATCAGTTCGGGTGTCGGCTCAGGAAAACCGCACCATGGACTTCGCTCTGCGGCTAGTTTGCGAGGCGTGGGGGAACAACGTGTGAAGCGAGCCTTCAAGTACCGCTTCTATCCGACACCGGAGCAGGCCAGGCAACTTACGGAGACCTTCGGCTGCGTCCGCAAGGTTTACAACATGGCGCTGGAAGTGCGCAGTCGGGCTTGGGCGGAGGAGCGCCGTCGGATTGGGTACGCGGAGACCTCTGCCATGTTGACCGCATGGAAGAAGGAGGATGAGTGCTCCTATCTTTCCGATGTATCCTCGGTTCCGCTTCAACAAACTCTGCGTCACTTGCACTCGGCCTTCGAGAGCTTCTTTACCAAGTGCTCTGGATATCCGCGGTTTATGTCGAGGAAGCGCTCTCGCTCGTCAGCGGAGTACACGCGGTCTGCTTTCAGATGGCGCGATGGCGAGCTGATTTTGGCAAAGATGCGAGCGCCGCTGGACATTCGTTGGTCGCGTCCCTTGCCTCCGGAAGCCCGGCCGAGCACCGTGACCGTGTCTCGTGACGCGGCTGGACGCTGGTTTGTCAGCCTTTTGGTTGAGGACCAGCCCCAGCAGCGGCGCCAGGTTGCCCATGCAGCGGCGGTCGGGATCGATGCCGGGCTTCACAGTCTCGTGACTCTGTCTACCGGTGAAAAGGTACCCAACCCCAGGTTGGGCAGGGAAAATTCCGGACGCCTGGCGAGAGCGCAGCGCGAGCTGGCCCGTAAGGAGAAGGGATCCAGAAACCAGGCAAAAGCCCGCCGGAAGGTCGCCCGCGTTCACGCGCAAATCGCCGACCGAAGGCGTGATTTTCTCCACAAGCTCTCGACTCGAATCGTCCAGGAGGACCAACTGGTCGCGATCGAGGATCTTCCCGTTAGCAACCTGGTGTGCAACCGCTCCCTGGCTCGATCTGTCGCAGATGCCTCGTGGGCCGAGTTGCGTAGAATGCTGGAGTATAAGTGCGCCTGGTACGGGCGCGAGCTTGTCGTCGTGGACCGCTACTTTCCGTCGAGCAGAATGTGCTCGGCTTGCGGCCTCGTACGTGACCCACTTCCACTTGATGTTCGTGAGTGGAGATGTAACGGGTGCGGCGCCCGCCATGACCGGGACCACAATGCCGCACAGAACCTTCTGGCCGCCGGGCAGGCGGTGTCGGCCTGTGGAGCCGGTGTAAGACCTCAGCGGAATCCCTCCGTGCGGGCAGTCGGTGACGAAGCAGGAAACCCCGTATCGCGAGCTGTGGGAGCCCCCGGCCCCGGGGGTGATGTCAAACGGCGAACTCCTGGAAGGCGATCGTCTTCTCGACCGGGTAGTGCTCGGTGCCGAGCAGCTCGCGGATGATGCAGCTGTTGCGGTACGCGCCCATGCCCAGGTCGGGGCTGGTGACGCTGTGGGTGTGCACGCCGGCGTTCTGGAGGAAGACGCCCCGGCCGGTGACGTCGATGGCGTAGTTGCGGCCGACGTCGTGGTTGCCGTGGGAGTCGTAGCGCAGCCGGTCCCGGATCGGCTTCAGGAACTCCGGTTCGGCGTACCGGTAGCCGGTGGCCAGGATCAGGCCCTCGGAGCGCAGTTCGAAGTCCCTCCCTTGCTCCTCCTGGCGGAAGGTGAGGGTGTACGCGCCGTCGTGGTGGACCGTCCCGGTGAGCGCGGAGTTGGTGAGCAGGCGGGTGGGGACCGGGCCGCCGAGGCTCTTCTGGTAGAGCAGGTCGAAGATCGCGTCGATCAGGGTGCCGTCGATGCCCTTGAACAGGCCCTTCTGCTGCTCGGTGAGGCGGTAGCGGGTCTTCTCCGGCAGCGCGTGGTAGTAGTCGATGTACTCCGGGGAGGTCATCTCCAGCGTGAGCTTGGTGTACTCCAGCGGGAAGAAGCGCGGGGAGCGGGTGACCCAGTTCAGCCGGTAGCCGTGGACGTCGATCTCGCCGAGCAGGTCGTAGTAGATCTCGGCGGCGGACTGGCCGCTGCCGACCAGCGTGATCGACTCCTTGCGCTGGAGCGCCGCCTTGTGCTCCAGGTAGCGGGAGTTGTGCAGGTGGTCGCCGGGCAGGTCGCGGCAGGCCTCGGGGAGGTACGGGGGCGTGCCCGTGCCGAGCACCAGCCGGCGGGCGCGGTACGCGGCTCCGGTGTGCGTCCGCACGGTGTACAGTTCGTCGCCCTCGTCGTACGTCACCTCGGTGACCGTCGTGCCGAAGCGGACGCTGCTCAGCCGGGACGCGGCCCAGCGGCAGTAGTCGTCGTACTCGACGCGCAGCGGGTAGAAGTTCTCCCGGATGTAGAACGAGTACAGGCGGCCCTTCTCCTTCAGGTAGTTGAGGAAGGAGAACGGGGAGGTCGGGTCGGCCAGGGTGACCAGGTCCGACATGAACGGGGTCTGGAGGTGGGCGCCGTCGAGGAACATTCCCGAGTGCCACTCGAAGTCGGGCTTGGACTCCAGGAAGACGCCGTTCAGTTCGGCGATCGGCTCGGTGAGGCAGGCCAGGCCGAGGTTGAAGGGGCCCAGGCCGATCGCCACGAAGTCGAAGGCGGTCTCGGGCTGTTCCGGGGCCCCGGGGGCCTCGGTCGCTTCAGGACGCGCGGTCAAGGGACTCCCCCAGGTACTGCTCGGCGTGGCCGGCGATCAGGTCGAGGACGGCGGTGAGGTCGTCGGTGGTGGTCTCGGGGTTGAGCAGGGTGAACTTCAGGTAGTGGCGGGCGGCGACCTTGGTGCCCGCGACCGCCGCGGCGCCGGAGGCGAACAGGGCCTTGCGGGCGTAGAGATTGGCGCGGTCGATCTCGGCCGGGTCGGTGACGGCTTCCGGGATGTAGCGGAAGACCAGGGTGGACAGCACCGGCTCGACGACGACGTCGAAGCGCGGGTCGGAGGCGAGCAGTTTCCAGCCCGCGGCGGCCAGGTCGCACACCTCGTCGAAGAGCTGTCCCACGCCGTCGGCGCCCATCACGCGCAGGGTCATCCACAGTTTGAGGGCGTCGAAGCGGCGGGTGGTCTGGAGGGACTTGTCGACCTGGTTGGGGATGCGCTCGGTCACCGCGCGACGCGGGTTGAGGTAGTCCGCGTGATAGGTGGCGTGCCGCAGGACCGAGGCGTCCCGGACCAGTACGGCGGAGGAACTCACCGGCTGGAAGAAGGACTTGTGGTAGTCGACGGTGACCGAGTCGGCGCGTTCGATGCCGGTGAGCATCTCGCGCCGGGTGGGGGAGACCAGCAGGCCGCAGCCGTAGGCCGCGTCGACGTGCAGCCAGGTGCCGAACCGCTCGCACAGTTCCGCGATCTCGGGCAGCGGGTCGACGGAGCCGAAGTCGGTGGTGCCGGCGGTGGCGACCACGGCCATCGGGACCAGTCCGTCGCGGCGACAGCGCTCCAGCTCGTGGGCGAGCGCGAGGGTCTGCATGCGCTGGTCGCGGTCGACCGGGAGGCAGACCACGGACTCGGGTCCCAGGCCGAGCAGCCGGGCGGATTTGCGCACACTGAAGTGGCTCGCCTCGGAGGTGAGGATCCGCAGCCCGGGGAGGGCGTCGCTCCCGGTCTCCTCGCGGGCCAGCAGCAGCGCCTGGAGGTTGGACTGGGTTCCGCCGGAGGTGAACACGCCGTCGGCGTCGGGGCCGAGGCCGATGCGGGCGGCCGTCCAGTCGATGAGCTTGCGCTCGATCAGGGTGCCGCCCGCCGACTGGTCCCAGGTGTCGAGGGAGGAGTTGACGGCGGACAGGATGGCCTCGCCGAGCACCGCCGGGATGACGGCCGGGCAGTTGAGATGGGCGAGGTAGCGGGGGTGGTGGAAGTAGACGGCGTCCTGGAGGTAGACCTCCTCCAGTTCGTCGAGGGCCGCCGTGGTGTCGTTCAGCGGCCGGTCGAGGTCGATCCGCTCGATGCGGGGGGCGAGGGCGTCGGCGGTCACGCCCGTGAACGGCCGGTCCGTGGTGGCCAGTCGGGCGGCCACCCGCTCCACTCCTTCTGTCACGGACCGGCGGTAGTGCTCCGCGGTCAGGTCATTGAGCAGGTGTGAGCGCATGTGGGGGGTCCTCCGGTGGGGTGGGGACGGTCCGTGCGGGACGGGGAAGCGGCACCGTTCGCGCGATCAACTTAGGTTAGCCTAACCTGAGTCGATCTCAAGGGGGCGCCACCCGCGCCGTGACCGGTGTCACTCCTGTGCGCGCAACTGCTCCTCGCTCAGGCCGTGCCGCCAGTAGCCCACGAAGGTGACGCGGCGCCGGTCGGTCCCGCGCTCGCCGGCGAAGTGCCGGCGCAGCGCTCGGACACACCCGGACTCACCCGCGAGCCAGACGTACGGCCGTGCGTCGTCCGGGAGTTGGGCGTCGCGCAGGGCGTCGAGCGCCATCGGGGACCCCTCCGGGCGGCCCGGCTCGCGCACCAGCCAGGTGACCTCGGCGTCGGCGTCGGTCACCACGTCCTGGATGTCGCCCGCGTGCCCCACCTCCAGCCAGGCGCGTACCCGCGTGCCGGCCGGCAGGGATTCCAGGATCGCGGTCGCCGCGGGCACGGCGGTCTCGTCGCCCCACATCACCACCAGATCGGTGTCCTCGGGTGGGCGGAAGCGGATCGCCCGGTTGTCCGCGACCGCCGGACCGAGCAGCAGGACGCGGTCGCCCGGCGTGGCGCGGGCGGCCCAGCGGGAGGCGGGACCGGCGGGCACCGCGGCGCCGGGCTCCATGCCGTGCAGGGCGAAGTCGATGTCGATCTCGTCGGGCTCGCCGGGGCCGCGGCGCAGGGACCGCAGGGTGTACGAACGCATCACCGCCCGTACGTCGTCGGGGAGTTCGCGCCAGCCCTGCCACCAACGGTCGCCGAGTTCGAGCGGCACCACCGGCTCGGACTGGCCCGGGTGCGGCAGGAACAGGGAGAGGGACTGGTCGCGTCCGCCGGAGTGGAACGCGTGCAGGTCGGGCCCGGCGAAGGTGACCCGGACGAGAGACGGGCCGAGCCGCCTCGTCCGTACGACCTGGAGGGAGAAGAAACGGAACGGGGCGGCCACGGCCGTCGTCATGGGTGCTCCTGAGTCATCGTCAGGGTGCTCGTATGTGGGGGGTGGTGCGTGCGCGGGGGCGCGGGCCGGGTCAGGCGACCTTCTTCGCCGTCTCGATGGCCTTGGCGAGGTCCTCGAGCAGCGGGGCGCACTTGTCGTAGGACAGGATCGGCTCGGGATTGCGGGCGATGACCTGCCGCGCCTTGACCGCGGGGAGCTTCTTCCAGGTGCCCTGGGTGATGTCGGCGGGCTGGATGGCCGAGGTGCGGTTGTCCATCATGATGATGTCCGCCGCGTACTTGTTGGCGTTTTCCCAGCTCAGGGACTCGTACCAGCCGCCGCCCTGCTTCTTGGCGCTCTCCGGGGGCTCGACGAAGTTCACGCCGAGGGCCTTGAAGTACTCCAGGTCGATGGAGAGGTTGGTGCCGGAGACGTAGAACAGGTCCTGGCTCGCGGAGCCCGCCAGCACCTTGATGTCCGGCTTCGCCCGGGCAGCGGCGCGCAGCCTGGCGGCCGCGTCCTCGAACCGCTTCCTGGCCTGCTTCACCTTGTCTCCGCTGACATCGGCGCCGAGCGACTTGGCCAGCGCGAGCATGCGCTCCAGCGGCTCCGTCAGCTGCCGGTCGTAGACGGAGACCCCGACGGCGGCGGCGCCGACGGCGAGGATCTTCTTCTTCGACTCCTCCGGGACGTACCAGAGGGTGCCCGCGTCGTCGAACATGGTGGAGACGAGCAGGTCGGGGGCGAGGGACGCGTACTTCTCGATGTTGAACTGGCCCCACTCGTTGCCGAGCACCGTCACCTTGCTGACGTCCATGTCGCCGGCCTGCACATCGGCCTTGCCGTCCTTGGTCGTCGTCGGGCCGAAGACGCCCTCGACCCGGACGCCGTAGTCGTGCAGCGCGGCGGCGACCCCGACGAAGGCGACGATGCGCGAGGGAGCCTTGTCGGCCTTCACGGTCTGCCCGCGGTCGTCCTTGAAGGACCAGGGGCCGGACGCGCCGGCGGCCGCCTTGCCGCCCGAGCCGCCGCTTTTCGCGTCACCGTCACCGCAGGCCGCGAGCACGGCACCGAGGCCGAGGGCGCCGCCCGCGGCGAGGATGCCGCGGCGGGAGAGATGAGTGGCACGGGCGTTGGGCATGGGTGTGACTGCTTTCGAACGGGGCGGAGCGCCCGCCGGACAAAATCGAAGCTAGGTTAGCCTAACCTTAGTAATTGTCCAACGGTCGTCCGCCCCGCGCGAAGGCATGGATGCGCGGCCGGGCCGATCGCCTCACGGGGCTCCGGGACGGCCGATCGGGGCGCCGCTGTCTCAGGCGGCGGCGCCCTGCTTGCGGGTCAACACCTCGGCAGCGCTGCGGTGTTGGCCGGACAGGACGACGACAGCCGCGCCGGCCCCCTTACCGGGCTCCGCCTCCCGGCCGCGGACTGTGATGTCCTGCGGTGCCGTGCGTGCTCTCGTCACGCCGTGCGGCATCCGTTCAGCCGATTCCGACTCCCACGAAGAAGGGGGCGAGGGTCGCCGTCATGCACACCAGCCAGTACGGGTAGGGCAGCGGGACGGTGAACAGCCTGCGCCGCAGCCAGATGTTGACCAGCGCCCAGATCCCCCCGAAGCCGCCCACCACGGGTACGACGATGACCAGCCAGAGCAGCATCCCGTCGTCCTCGTTCGGGTTCTGGCTGGTCAAGCCCAGCTCGGCCAGCGGGCCGTTGGACAGGACGTACCGGATCAGGAAGACCGGCACGATCGCCGGAATCCCGAGCAGCAGATTGACCGCCACGGGAACGAAGGACTTCCACGGCTGCGCGTTCTTCACGGGGCCTCCGGGCTCAGCTGGCGCGGCTGAGCTTGTTGCAGTCCTCCAGGGCGTTGTACAGCCGGCGTCGCGCCCTGAAGCGACGCCGTAGCCCGAGTTCTCGCCGATGGGGTCCGCATCACGCCACGGAAGCGCGCGTCCGTGCGTTACGGCTGCCGGACGGATCGGGGTCGGCGGGGCCCCGTCCGTCCGACAGCCGAGAAGATCAGCCGACCAGCCCCAACTCGCGTGCGATCAGCATGCGCTGCACCTCGCTCGTGCCCTCGCCGATCTCGAGGATCTTGGAGTCGCGCCACATACGGGCCACCGGATACTCGTTCATGAAGCCGTAGCCGCCGTGGACCTGGGTGGCGTCGCGGGCGTTGTCGACGGCGATCGTCGAGGAGTAGAGCTTGGCGAGCGCGGCCTCCTTCTTGAAGGGCTCGCCGGCCACCAGCCGGTAGGCGGCGTCGCGCCAGGCCAGGCGGGAGGTGTGGGCCTTCATCTCCATGTCGGCGATCTTGAACTGGATGGCCTGGTTGGAGCCGATGGGCTTGCCGAAGGCGTGGCGCTCCTTGGCGTACTTCACCGACTCGTCCACACAGCCCTGGGCCAGCCCGGTCGCCAGCGCCGCAATGGCGATCCGGCCCTCGTCGAGGATCCGCAGGAACTGTGCGTAGCCGCGGCCCAGTTCGCCCAGCAGGTTCGCCGCCGGCACCCGGACGTCGGCGAAGGACAGCTCACGGGTGTCGGAGGCGTTCCAGCCGACCTTCGAGTAGGCGGGCGCCACCGTGAAGCCGGGCGTGCCGGAGGGGACGATGATCGAGGAGATCTGCGGGCGCCCGTCGGGCTTGTGGCCGGTCACCGCGGTCACCGTCACCAACCCGGTGATGTCCGTGCCCGAGTTGGTGATGAAGCACTTGGTGCCGTTGATCACCCACTCGTCGGTGTCCGGGTCCAGCCGGGCCGTCGTACGCGTCGCGCCCGCGTCCGAACCGCCGTCGGGCTCGGTGAGGCCGAAGGCGCCCAGTATCTCGCCGGAACACAGCCGCGGCAGCCACTCGCGCTTCTGCTCCTCGGTGCCGAAGAGGTGGATCGGCATGGCGCCGAGCGAGACCCCGGCCTCCAGGGTGATGGCGACCGAGGAGTCCACCCGGGCCAGCTCCTCCAGCGCGATGCCCAGCGCCAGGTAGTCGCCGCCCATGCCGCCGTACTCCTCCGGGAACGGCAGCCCGAACAGACCCATACGGCCCATCTCCCGGACGATCTCGTACGGGAACTCGTGCCGCTCGTAGAGGTCGCCGATCTTCGGGGCGACGACGTCGTGGGCGAACTGCTCCACCGTACGGCGGAGTTCCTCCAGCTCGGGGGAGAGACGGTGGTTCATCGTCGATCACTGCTCCTTGTGGGAGAGGGCACGGAGGGTGCGGGAAGGGCTGGGGCAGCCCAGATGGTCGGCCATCCATGCGCTGGTGGCGGTCAGGCGGCCGAGGTCGACTCCGGTCTCGATGCCGAGACCCCGCAGCATCCACACGAGGTCCTCGGTGGCGAGGTTGCCGGTGGCGGACTTGGCGTACGGGCAGCCGCCGAGGCCGCCCGCGGAGGCGTCGACGGTCGTGACGCCGTGCTGGAGAGCGGCCAGGGTGTTGGCGAGGGCCTGGCCGTAGGTGTCGTGGAAGTGCACGCCGAGCGCGGAGGTCGGCACGTGCTGCTCGTTGAGCGTGGCCAGCAGCTCCAGGACGTGCCCCGGGGTGGCGACGCCGATCGTGTCCCCGAGGCTCAGCTCGTCGCAGCCCATGTCCAGCAGCGCCCTGCACACGTGGGCGACCTGGTGGAGCGGGACGGCGCCCTCCCAGGGGTCGCCGAAGCACATGGAGACATAGCCGCGGACATGGGCGCCCTTCTCCTTCGCGCGGGCCACGACGGGCTCGAAGGCCGCGAGCGACTCCTCCACCGTGCGGTTGAGGTTGGCCTTGGCGAAGGACTCGGTGGCGCTGGCGAAGACGGCGACGCGGTCCGCTCCCAGGGCGAGCGCGCGCTCCAGCCCGCGCGCATTGGGCACGAGGACCGGCAGACGCACCCCCTTCAGATCCTTGACCTGCGGGAACAGCTCCTCCGCGTCCGCCAGTTGGGGAACCCACTTCGGGTGGACGAAGCTGGTGGCCTCCACGGTGGTCAGGCCCGCGTCGGCGAGGCGGCGGATGAACTCCGCCTTGACCTCGGTCGGCACGGTCGCCTTCTCGTTCTGCAGTCCGTCGCGCGGTCCGACCTCGTGGATCCTGATCCGCGCGGGCAGGTCGGGGGCCGGGACCACCATCGGGAGGCCGGTGTCCGAGGTGCTCAAGCCGTCCGAGGCGTTCATGCCGTCTCCTCCTCCACGGGGGCGATGACCGCCAGGACCTGGTCCATGGCGACCGTCGTGCCCGGTGTGACGTCCAGTTCGGTGACGGTGCCGGCGTGCGGCGCGGAGATGACGTGCTCCATCTTCATCGCCTCGACCACCAGCAGGCTCTGCCCCGCGGCCACCTCGTCGCCGACCGCGACCTTCACCACCGTGACCGTGCCCGGCATGGGGGCGGTGAGCGAGTCGGCGCCGGAGTGGGCCGCGCGGCTGAGGGAGGCGGCCACCGGGTCGTGGTCGCGCACGTGCCAGGCGTCGCCGTCGCGGGCCAGCCAGGTGCCGTCCGGCACGGCGGCGAAGGTGTGCACGATGCCGTCGAGCTGGAAGGTGAACCGGTCGTCGGTGCCGGCTCGCGGGGGCAGGCCCCCGGACCCCCGACGAGGTGTGCCGGACCCCTCCGTCAGCACGTCGGTTCCGCCGTCGGGCGTGCGGCGCACGTGCACGGCGACCGGCTCGTGTCCCGGCACTCGCAGATGGTGGACCGTCCAGGCCGGCTCGCCGCCCAGGCGCCAGCCGTCCGCGGCGGAGAATGGGTCCACCCAACCGGACGCGCCTGCGGGGCCGAGCGCCGCTTGACGCAGCAGCGCCGCGGCCTCGTACACCTCGGCCGGCACCTCCGTGGGGACCAGTTCGTCGACCACCCGCTCCACCAAGCCCGTGTCCAGATCGCCCGCCACGACCGCCGGGTGGGCCAGCAGCCGGCGCAGGAACCCGGCGTTGGTCTGCACGCCCAGCGTGACCGTCCCGGCGAGGGCCGCCCGCAGTTTCCTGAGCGCGGTGGCGCGGTCCGGGCCGTAGGCGATCACCTTGGACAGCATCGGGTCGTACAGGCTGCCGACCTCCGTGCCCTCGCTGAGCCCGGAGTCGGTGCGCACACCGTCTCCCTCCGGCTCGCGCAGCCCGAGCACCGTGCCGCCCGAGGGCAGGAACCCGCGTGCCGGGTCCTCCGCGCACAGGCGGGCCTCGATCGCGTGACCGGTCAGCCGGACGTCCTCCTGGGCGAACGCCAGCGGCTCGCCCGCCGCCACCCGCAGCTGCCACTCCACCAGGTCGAGACCCGTGATCAGCTCGGTGACCGGGTGCTCCACCTGGAGGCGGGTGTTCATCTCCATGAAGAAGTACGACGCCGGGTCCCCGCCGGGGACGATGAACTCCACCGTGCCCGCGCCCCGGTACCCGCAGGAGCGGGCCGCCTGGGCCGCGGCCTCGCCCATCGCGGCCCGGGTCTCCTCGTCGAGGAGCACGCTCGGCGCCTCCTCGACGATCTTCTGGTGGCGGCGCTGGAGGGAGCACTCGCGCTCGCCGAGGTGCACCACGTTGCCGTGGCCGTCGGCCAGGACCTGGATCTCGATGTGCCGGGGGCGGTCGACCCAGCGCTCGACCAGCAGGGTGTCGTCGCCGAAGGAGGCGCGGGCCTCACGGCGGGCGGCGGCGATCTCCTCGTCGATCAGGCCGGTGTCCCGCACCAGCCGCATGCCCTTGCCGCCGCCGCCGGCGGACGGCTTCAGCAGCACCGGCATGCCGATCCCGCGGGCGGCCTCGGCAAGCTGGGCGTCGGTGAGCCCGGAGCCGCTGGAACCGGGGACCACCGGCACCCCGGCGGCCTTCACCGTCTCCTTGGCGCGGATCTTGTCGCCCATGAGGGAGATCGCGTCCGCCGAAGGGCCGATGAAGACCAGCCCGGCCTCCTCGCAGGCGCGCGCGAACCCGGCGTTCTCCGCCAGGAAGCCGTACCCCGGGTGGACGGCCTGCGCGCCGGTACGGGCGGCGGCCTCCAGGATCCGCTCGACGGACAGATAGCTCTCGGCCGCGGGCGCCGGGCCGATCCGGACCGCCGTGTCGGCCTCCCGGACATGCCGGGCGCCGGCGTCGGCGTCGGAGAAGACGGCCACCGAGCGCACGCCGAGCGCGCGCAGCGTTCGGATGACCCGGACGGCGATCTCGCCCCGATTGGCCACCAGAACCGTTTCGAACATCGTCACGAGGTCCCCCCTCACATCCGGAAGACGCCGAACTGGGGGTCACCCAGCGGGGCGTTGGCGCACGCGGTCAGAGCCAGGCCCAGCACCTGGCGGGTCTCCAGCGGGTCGATCACGCCGTCGTCCCAGAGGCGGGCGGTGGCGTAGTAGGCGTTGCCCTGGTGCTCGTACTGGGCGCGGATGGGGGCCTTGAAGGACTCCTCGTCCTGCGCCGGCCACTCCTCGCCGCGGGCTTCGAGCTGGTCCCGCTTGACGGTGGCGAGCACGGAGGCGGCCTGCTCGCCGCCCATGACGGAGATCTTGGCGTTCGGCCACATCCACAGGAAGCGGGGCGAGTAGGCCCGGCCGCACATGGAGTAGTTGCCCGCGCCGTACGAACCGCCGACCACGACGGTCAGCTTGGGCACGCGGGTGCAGGCGACCGCGGTGACCATCTTGGCGCCGTGCTTGGCGATGCCGCCCGCCTCGTAGTCCTTGCCCACCATGAAGCCCGAGATGTTCTGGAGGAACAGCAGCGGGATTCCGCGCTGGTCGCACAGCTCGATGAAGTGGGCGCCCTTCTGGGCGGACTCGGAGAACAGGATGCCGTTGTTGGCGACGATCCCGACCGGGTGGCCGTGGATCCGGGCGAAGCCGGTGACGAGGGTCTGCCCGAACTCGGCCTTGAACTCGGCGAAGCGGGAGCCGTCGACCACGCGCGCGATGATCTCGCGGACGTCGTAGGGGGTGCGGGGGTCGGCGGGCACCGCGCCGTACAGCCCGTGGGGGTCGATCTTGGGCTCGACCGTCTCGGTGACCTCCCAGGGCAGGGTGCCGCGCGCGGGGAGGGTCGCCACGATGTTCCGCACGATGCGCAGGGCGTGGGCGTCGTCCTCGGCGAGGTGGTCGGTGACACCGGAGATCCGGGAGTGCACCTCGCCGCCGCCGAGCTCCTCGGCGGTCACGACCTCGCCGGTGGCCGCCTTCACCAGCGGCGGACCGCCCAGGAAGATCGTGCCCTGGTTGCGGACGATCACGGCCTCGTCGCTCATCGCCGGGACGTAGGCCCCGCCGGCCGTGCAGGAGCCGAGGACGGCGGCGATCTGCGGGATCCCCGCGCCCGACATCCGGGCCTGGTTGTAGAAGATCCGCCCGAAGTGCTCCCGGTCGGGGAAGACCTCGTCCTGCATGGGCAGGAAGGCGCCGCCGGAGTCGACCAGGTACAGGCAGGGCAGGCGGTTCTCCAGGGCCACCTCCTGGGCCCGCAGGTGCTTCTTCACTGTCATCGGGTAGTAGGTCCCGCCCTTGACGGTGGCGTCGTTGGCGACGATCACGCACTCGCGGCCGCTGACCCGTCCGATGCCGGCGATGACCCCGGCGGCCGGGGCCTGGCCCTCGTACATCCCGTCGGCGGCCAGCGGTGCCAGCTCCAGGAAGGGCGACCCGGCGTCGAGGAGGGTGTCCACGCGGTCGCGCGGCAGCAGCTTCCCACGCGCGGTGTGCCGGGCGCGCGCCCTCTCGCCGCCGCCGAGCCGTGCGGCGGCGAGCTTGCCGCGCAGCTCCTCGGCGAGCTCGCGGTGTGCCTGTTCGTTGGCTTGCCAGGCCTCCGACGCGGGATCGGCCGCGCTCGTCAGCTCCGGTGCCTCGTGCATCCTTGCGGTCCCCTCACCCGGTGGTCGGTGCGCCCGACTGTTAATGAGCGTTAACCCGTTTCCCTTCAGGTTAACGAGCGCTAACCTCCCTGTCTAGAATTACTTCCATGGCCACCCGAACCGATGCCCCCACCCGCCGCGAGCAGATCCTCAAGGAAGCCGCGAGGCTCTTCGCCGAACGCGGCTTCCACGGTGTCGGCGTCGACGAGATAGGCGCCGCCGTGGGCATCAGCGGGCCGGGTCTGTACCGGCACTTCGCGGGCAAGGACGCGATGCTCGCCGAGCTGCTGGTCGGCATCAGCGGTCAGCTCCTGACGGGGGCGAAGCGGCGTCTGGCCGAGGCCGACGGGGTGGCCGGGCCGGAGGCGGTGCTCGACTCCCTCATCGAGGGGCACATCGACTTCGCGCTCGACGACCGTCCCCTCATCACCTTGCACGACCGGGAGCTGGACCGCCTGCGGGACAGCGACCGCAAGCTGGTGCGCCAGCTTCAGCGGCAGTACGTCGAGCTGTGGGTGGAGGTGGTCCGCCAGGTCCATCCGGATCTCGGCGAGCCGGCCGCGCGGTCGGCCGTGCACTCGGTGTTCGGGCTGCTGAACTCCACGCCGCATCTGGGGCGGGCCGGGTCTCTGCCGGGGCGCGGGGCCACGGCGGAGTTGCTGCATCGGATGGCTCGGGGGGCGTTCGCGTCGGCGCCTTCGCCTGCGGCGGGCTGAGCGGTTTGTGGGTGCGGCCCGGCTTGTGATGGGGCTGTGCCCCATGCCCCACGGGGGTGTGTGGTGTTTGGTTCGCCCCCGCCGTCCCTGCCCGTCCCGTCCCGGGTGGCTTCGCCCCCGGACCCCCGTGGTTGCCTGCGGGTTCGTGGGGGCTGGGCGCGCAGTTCCCCGCGCCCCTGGGTCAGGGGGCTGCGCCCCCGGCCCCTCCGGGCCGCCGCTTCCGTGACCTGTGTTACCCGGGCTGCTCTTTACGGCGTTGTGTACTCGCCGGTACGTTGGTGTGAGCAAGCGCTTAGACAGTCCGTGTGTGGAGGTGGCGGCGTGCGCCGTACGGTGTTCAGTGAGGATCACGAGGCGTTCCGGGAGACCCTCCGCGCCTTCGTCGAGGCCGAGGTCGTACCGGTCTACGACGAGTGGTGCGCCGCCGGCCAGGTCCCGCGCGAGTTCTACTACCGGCTCGCCGAGCTCGGCCTGTTCGGCATCAACGTCCCCGAGGAGTACGGCGGCGCCGGACTCCAGACGCACCGGTTCGAGGCCGTCCAGTACGAGGAGACCGCCCGCGCGGGCGTCACCTTCGGCGGCTCCGGCGTCCACGTCCTGCTCGCGCTGCCCTACCTCAAGATGCTCGCCACCGACGAGCAGAAGAAGCGCTATCTGCCCAAGTTCGTCTCCGGCGAGGAGATGTGGGCCATCGCTATGACCGAGCCCGGCACCGGCTCCGACCTCGCGGGCATGAAGACCACCGCCCGGCTGAGCGAGGACGGCACGCACTACGTCCTCAACGGCGCCAAGACCTTCATCACCGGCGGCGTCCACGCCGAGAAGGTCATCGTCTGCGCCCGCACCGCCGCCCCGACGGCCGAGGACCGCCGCCACGGCATCTCCCTGTTCGCCGTGGACACCCGGTCCGAGGGCTACTCGGTGGGCCGCAAGCTCGACAAGCTGGGCCTGAAGGCCTCCGACACCGCCGAGCTGGCGTTCGTCGACGTCAAGGTGCCGGTCGAGGACCTGCTCGGCGAGGAGAACAAGGGCTTCTCCTACCTCGGTGCCAACCTGCCCTCCGAGCGGTGGGGCATCGCCTTCGGCGCCTACGCGCAGGCCGGCGCCGCCGTCCGGTTCGCCAAGCAGTACGTGCAGGAGCGCACCGTCTTCGGCAAGCCGGTCGCCCACTTCCAGAACACCAAGTTCGAGCTGGCCGCCTGCCAGGCCGAGGTGGACGCGGCGCAGGCCGTCGCCGACCGCGCGCTGGACGCCCTCGACGCCGGCGAGCTCACCCCCGCCGAGGCCGCCTCCGCCAAGCTGTTCTGCACCGAGGTCGCCCACCGCGTCATCGACCGCTGCCTCCAACTGCACGGCGGCTACGGCTACATGAACGAGTACCCCATCGCCCGCCTGTACGCGGACAACCGCGTCAACCGCATCTACGGCGGCACCAGCGAGATCATGAAGTCGATCATCGCCAAGGACATGGGCCTGTAGGGCAGGCCGGCGTATGAACCCAGCACTTCGGTCCCTGCTCGATCTGCTCGACCTGGAGCGGATCGAGCGGGACATCTTCCGCGGCCAGTCCCGCTACGCGGTCGTCCCGCGTGTCTTCGGCGGGCAGGTCGCGGCGCAGGCGCTGGTCGCCGCCGGGCGCACGGTCCCCGGGGACCGGCACGCGCACTCGCTGCACGCGTACTTCCTGCGCCCCGGCGACCCGGGCGCGCCCATCGTCTACACCGTGGACCGCATCCGCGACGGCCGCTCCTTCACCACCCGCCGGGTCGTCGCGGTCCAGCACGGGCAGCCCGTCTTCCACCTCTCGGCGTCCTTCCAGACGTACGAGGAGGGGCTGGAGCACCAGGCGCCCATGCCGCCCGCCCCGGACCCGGAGACCCTGCCCACCTCGCAGGAGCGAATGCGCGGCTACGGTCATCTCCCGCGCCAGGTCGTGGAGCGGTTCCTGGAGGCCCGCGAGGCCGTCGACCTGCGCTACGCCGACGAGCCGCCGTACGGCAGGTTCGGCGAGCCGCGCGAGCCGCACTCCCAGGTGTGGTTCCGGGCCAACGGCAAGCTCGACGGCGACATCGACGAACCGCTCCTGCACGTCGTCCTCGCCACCTACGTCTCCGACATGACGCTGCTGGACTCCGTGCTGCTCGCGCACGGCCGCGGCGGCTGGGCGGTCGGCGACGTGGTCGGGGCCTCGCTGGACCACGCGATGTGGTTCCACCGGCCGTTCCGGGCCGACGAGTGGCTGCTGTACGACCAGGAGTCCCCCTCCGCGCACGGCGGTCGCGGCCTCGGCCAGGCCCGCATCTACAGGCAGGACGGCCGGCTGGCGATCTCGGTGATCCAGGAGGGCGTGGTCCGCGTGCCCCGGTCCGAGGACGCCCCGCCGGCCCGATCCGAACGAGAGGCCTAGTGCTGCGACCGGAAAGGTTCACCGGCTCGTGACGCCCGGCACGGCACTCCCCCAGCCTTCGGCCGGGGGTACTCCCACGCCGCGTGGTCGCATCACCCCGAGTACATCCAGTACGCGGGCGATGCTCCCCCACTGCCTGAACGGCGTGGGAGGTACCCCCAGCACCGGACGTCGCGAGCTTCCCGGCAAACCTTTCCGGTCACAGCACTAGCCCAGGCCCGCCCGGTCCAGCAGGTACGCCGTCATCGGGTCGTAGTAGCGGGGGCTGACCACGTGGTCGTCGAGCGGCACGGTCACCTGGACGGTCCCCTCGGCCTCGGCGACGAACAGGGCCGGGTCGTTGCAGTCGGCGTAGCCGACCGAGTCCACGCCGTGCTGACCGGCGTATCCCGCCCAACCGTGGTCGGCGACGACCAGGTCGGGCAGCGGGCGGCCCTCGCGCTCCAGGCCGGTGAGGATGGCCCGCATCGGCTCACCGGAGTGGGTGTGCCACAGCGTGGCGCCGTGTTCCAGGACGGCCACGTCCGCGAACTGCATGACGTACCCCTCGTCCGTCTGGAGTCCGTCCGGGATCACCACGATCTCGCAGCCGGCGGCGCGCAGGGCGGCGGCGGTGGCGCGGTGCACGTCGAGCAGGCCGCCGGGGTGACCGGTGGCGAACAGCACGCGCTGACCGCTGTCGGCCGCCTTGCGCAGCCGGCCGGCCATCCGCTCCAGGGCGTCGACGGTCAGTTCGGGGTCGATGGTGTCCTGGCCGTGGCGGTGCTCCGGGTCGTCGTTGACGCCGACGCGCTCCGCCATCACCGCCAGCACGTCCTGCTCGTCGCTCCAGCGGTCGCCGAGCTCCAGACCGAGCCAGAAGTTGCGGTCGCCGTTCGCGAGCTTGCGGTAGTGGGAGAGGTTGTTCTCGCGAGGGGTGGCGACGTCCCCGGCGATACGGGTCCTCACGAGGTGGTCGACGAGCTCGGCGCGGCTGGGTGTCCCGGATATCGGCATGGCTCCCATTGTGGTGCAGCGCACTGCCCGCGTCGCCGGTGTTCCGGCCGCTGGGACGCGGGTCACGCCCGCCGCAGGGCGAACCACAGCTCCATGCGGACGTCGGGGTCGTCCAGGTCGGTGCCGAGGAGGGCGGCGCAGCGGGCGATGCGCTGGCGGACGGTGTTGCGGTGCACCGACAGGGCGACCGCGGTGCGGTCCCAACTGCCGTGCAGGGACAGCCAGGTGCGCAGCGTCTCGACGAGCGCGGGAGCCGCGCCGAGCGGCGTGAGCAGCGCCTGGGCGTGGGCGTCGGCCTCGTCCCGCGGGAGCAGGTCGGTCAGGCCGGGGCGGGTGCCGTGGCCGACCAGGGCGGTGCGGGTGGCGCGGGCGCGGGCCAGGGCGCGGGCCGCCTGGGAGTCGGCCGTCGCCCACTCGCCGGGGCTTACGGCGGTGCTCACCCCGAGGGCCCAGCCCGGCTGGGGGCCCGGCTCCCGCTCGGCGGGCAGGAGGACCCGTACGACCCCGTCGGCGAGGTCGACCAGGGCGGAGCCCAGGGCGGCGCCGAGCGCGGCGGCGGCCACGGCGTCGGCCGCCTGGGTCTCCGGCCGCGCGTGCACGACGACCCACCGCCCGGTCCCGAGCAGCGGCGCCACCTCCTCGGGCGCCGCGCCCAGCAGCACCCGCACCAGCGCCGAGGAGCGGGCCGCCCCCGTACCGCTGCGGTGCTCGCCGGTGAGCAGCGAGAGCAGCACGGCGGCCACCGACGCGATGGTGTGGTCCCCGGGCTCACGGCGCGGCGAGCACACCCCGAGCACGAAGCCCTGCCCGGTCCCGAGGGCGTAGGCGGCGAGATGGCTGCCGGCCACGGTGTCGGTGGCGGAGGAGGGCGCGGGCCGGCCGGCGGGGGCGGCTGCCGGGGCGGGACGGCCGGTCGGGCGCGGAGCCGGGGCCGTGGGCGTCCGGACGGGCGTGCCCGGTGGGGTCGGGGGCGCCGTGGTCGCCGGGGCCGGGCGGACCACGTCCGTCAGATGGGCGAGCGCCTGGCGGGCCGCGTCGTGTGGGGCGCGGCCCGCCGAGGCGATCTCCGCGCCGTCGGGGCCGTACAGGGCCGCCCAGCCGGTCAGGCGCTGGGCCAGCTGGCGCAGGACGGAGGGGACGGGGTCGGGGCGGGAGGCGGCGGCCGCGAGCCTCTGCTGCGCCTCCGTGACACGGCGCAGTTCGGCCAGCCGGGCCTGCGCCATCAGCTGCCAGACGGCGCGGGCGACGCCGGAGAAGGTGGTCTGCGGCGGGACCTCGAGCAGCGGCAGGCCGTGGGCCTCGCAGGCCGCCACCAGGGTGCGCGGCACCGCGTCGTGCACCGGCGCCAGACCGAAGCCGATGGCCGCGCCGCCCGCCGCCACCACCCGGGAGACGTAGGTGTCGAAGTACGGGCCGGTGGCGTCCGCCGGGGTGACGTGCACGCCGGCCGTCAGCAGCAGCTCGCCGCCCAGCAGGTACGGGTAGGGGTCGGCCATCTCCGAGGTGTGCGCCCAGTGGATCACGGTGTCCCGGTCGGCCGGGCCGGCGATCAGGCGCAGCGCGAGGTCCTCCCGGGCCAGCAGCGCGGACAGCGGGATCGGTGGGGTCGGTGGGACCGCCGGGGCCAGTGACACAGATGCGTCCGGCATGATGTGCATTCCCTCCATACCGCCGCGACTCGAATGGATGAAAAGTACACTTCGCAGTCGCTTTTCGGCCACCTAGTGTCTAGGGGACCGGCAGCCACGGGTACGGGCGATGTCCCCGCGAGCCCTTGCCGACGTCCACCCCACATATCTGCACGAACCCAAACATCTGCACGACACCGCCACCCGGATGTGCGCGAAGGAGGGCCCCACATGGCCGTCGACTACACAGTGATCGTCGTCTATCTCGCCGGCATGCTGGCCATGGGCTGGTGGGGCATGCGCCGTGCCAAGTCCAAGAGCGAGTTCCTGGTCGCGGGCCGCCGTCTGGGTCCAGCGATGTACTCCGGCACCATGGCGGCGATCGTCCTCGGCGGCGCGTCCACCATCGGCGGCGTCGGCCTCGGCTACAAGTACGGCCTCTCCGGCGCCTGGATGGTCTTCACCATCGGCCTCGGGATCCTCGCCCTCTCGATCTTCTTCTCCGCCCGTATCGCCCGCCTGAAGGTCTACACCGTCTCCGAGATGCTCGACCTGCGCTACGGCGGCCGGTCCGGCGTCATCTCGGGCGTGGTGATGTGGGCGTACACCCTGATGCTGGCGGTGACCTCCACCATCGCGTACGCCACGATCTTCGACGTCCTGTTCGACCTGAACCGCACCGTCGCGATCATCCTCGGCGGCACGATCGTCGTCGCCTACTCGACCCTCGGCGGCATGTGGTCCATCACGCTGACCGACATGGTGCAGTTCGTGGTCAAGACCATCGGCGTGCTGCTCCTGCTGCTGCCCATCGCCGTCGTCAAGGCGGGCGGCTTCAGCGAGATGAAGGCCAAGCTGCCGACCTCGTACTTCGACCCGCTGGGCATCGGCGGCGAGACGATCTTCACCTACGTGCTGATCTACACCTTCGGCATGCTCATCGGCCAGGACATCTGGCAGCGCGTGTTCACCGCCCGCAGCGACACCACGGCCAAGTGGGGCGGCACCGTCGCCGGCACCTACTGCCTGGTCTACGCGATCGCCGGCGCGGTCATCGGCACCGCCGCCAAGGTGCTCTACCCCAATCTCGGCAGCGCCGACGACGCCTTCGCCACCATCGTCAAGGACGACCTGCCCATCGGTGTCCGCGGCCTGGTGCTCGCCGCCGCCCTGGCCGCGGTGATGTCCACCTCCTCCGGCGCGCTGATCGCCTGTGCCACCGTCGCGAACAACGACATCTGGTCCCGGCTGCGCGGCGCGGTCCGCCGCGACGGGGAAGAGCACGACGAGGTCAAGGGCAACCGCGCCTTCATCCTGATCATGGGCGTCGGCGTGATCTGCACCGCCATCGCGCTCAACAACGTCGTCGAGGCGCTGACCGTCGCCTACAACCTGCTCGTCGGCGGGCTGCTCGTGCCGATCCTCGGCGGGCTGCTGTGGAAGCGCGGCACCGTGCAGGGCGCCCTCGCCTCCGTGGTCGTCGGCGGCGCCGCGGTCATCGGCCTCATGGCGGCCTTCGGCATCCTCGCCAACGAGCCCGTCTACTACGGCCTGCTGTCCTCCCTGGCCGCCTACGTCGTCGTCTCCCTGGCGACGAAGCCGACCGACGAGGCCGTCCTCGCCGCCTGGCGCGAGCGGCTCGCCGGGCGTACCCCAGAACTCGCGTCCGAACCGGCCCCCGCGCATCAGTAGAGTCGATCACGAGCCAGTACATGCGCGACGAAGCGTAAGAAAGAAGGCATTCCAGTATGAGCAGCACCGAGACGCCCCGCGGTCCCGTCGACTCCTCCCGCGTCCCGCGGTACGCCGGTCCCGCGACCTTCGCCCGGCTGCCCCGCCTCGACGAGGTGGGCACCACCGACGTCGCCGTCGTGGGCGTGCCGTTCGACTCCGGCGTCTCGTACCGGCCGGGCGCCCGCTTCGGCGGCAACGCCATCCGTGAGGCGTCCCGGCTGCTGCGCCCCTACAACCCGGCGCAGGACGCCTCCCCGTTCGCCCTCGCCCAGGTCGCGGACGGCGGCGACATCGCCGTGAACCCGTTCAACATCAACGAGGCCGTCGAGACCATCGAGGCCGCCGCCGACGAACTCCTCGGCACCGGCGCCCGGTTGATGACCCTCGGCGGCGACCACACCATCGCGCTGCCGCTGCTGCGGTCCGTCGCCAAGAAGCACGGCCCGGTCGCGCTGCTCCACTTCGACGCCCACCTCGACACCTGGGACACCTACTTCGGCGCCGAGTACACGCACGGCACCCCGTTCCGGCGGGCGGTGGAGGAGGGCATCCTCGACACCGAGGCGCTCTCCCACGTCGGCACCCGCGGCCCGCTGTACGGCAAGCAGGACCTCACCGACGACGAGAAGATGGGCTTCGGCATCGTCACCTCCGCCGACGTCTACCGCCGCGGCGCCGACGAGGTGGCCGACCAGCTGCGGCAGCGTATCGGCGACCGCCCGCTGTACATCTCCATCGACATCGACTGCCTCGACCCCGCGCACGCCCCCGGCACCGGCACCCCCGAGGCCGGCGGCATGACCTCCCGCGAACTGCTGGAGATCCTGCGCGGCCTGGCGTCCTGCAACCTGGTCTCCGCCGACGTCGTCGAGGTGGCCCCGGCGTACGACCACGCCGAGATCACCTCGGTGGCCGCCTCCCACACGGCGTACGAACTGACCACGATCATGACCCGCCAGATCGCGGCGGCCCGGAAGGACGCGTAAGCGACGTGACGCACGACCACGACCCGGTACTCCGCCCGACACCCGCGCAGACGGAGGCCGCCCTCAATCCTCCCCCCGGCCGAAACGGCGGAGACCTGGTCGTGGAGACCCTGGCCGGACTGGGCGCGACGACCGTCTTCGGCCTGCCCGGCCAGCACGCCCTCGGCATGTTCGACGCGCTGCGCCGCTCGGACCTCACGTACGTGGGCCTGCGGGTGGAGAACAACGCGGGCTTCGCCGCCGACGCGTACGGCCGGATCACCGGCGAGGCCGCACCGCTGCTGCTGTCGACCGGCCCGGGAGCGCTGACCTCGCTGGCCGCGCTCCAGGAGGCGGCGGCGGCCTCGGCCCCCGTCCTGGCCATCAGCAGCCAGATCCCTAGCGCGGGGCTCGGCGGCGGCCGCCACGGCTACCTGCACGAACTGCCCGATCAGGCCGCTTCCTTCCGCGGCGTGGTGAAGTCGGTCCACACGGTCCGTACCCAGTCCCAGATCCCCTCCGCCATCGCGGCCGCCTGGAAGTCGGCGCTCACGGTCCCGCACGGGCCCGTGTGGGTGGAGATCCCGCAGGACGTGCTGCTGGACGGGACGAGCCTGCCGGTGGTGACGGCGCTGGACGCGACCCCGGAGGAGCTGGTCCCGCGTCCCGAACTGACCGCGCTGGCGGCCGACCTGCTGTCGAAGGCCGCTCGCCCGGCGGTCATCGCGGGCGGGGGAGTGGTCCGCGCCGACGCTTCCGGCAAGCTGCTGGCGCTCGCGGAGCGGCTCGACGCCCCCGTCGTCACGACCTTCGGCGGCAAGGGAGCCTTCCCCTGGGAGCACCCGCTGTCCCTCCAGTCCTGGCTGGAGGACCGGCACACCACGGACTTCCTGGAGGACGCCGACGTCCTGCTGGTGGTGGGCTCGGGCCTCGGTGAACTCTCCTCCAACTACCACACGTTCAAGCCGCGCGGCCGGGTGATCCAGATCGAGGCCGACCTCGGCAAGCTGGAGTCCAACCACCCGGCGCTCGGCATCCACGCCGACGCCCGCCCGGCGCTCCAGGCCCTGCTGGAGACGGTGGACGAGCGCGCGGACGAGGGCGCCGCCGACCGTGTACGCGAGGTGCTCGGCAAGGTCCGCGACCGGATCGCCGCCCAGGAACTCACCCTGGAGCAGAACGTGCTGGAGTCCGTCCGTCGCGCCCTGCCCGCCGGCTCGCCGTCCTTCTGGGACATGACGATCCTGGCGTACTGGGCCTGGTCGGCCTTCGACGCGAAGTCCCCCAACACCATGCACTCGGCCCAGGGCGCCGGCGGCCTCGGCTACGGCTTCCCGGCGGCGCTGGGGGCGGCGGCCGCCGACCGCACCCGCCCGGTTCTGGCGGTGTCGGGCGACGGCGGCGCGCTGTACTCGATCGCGGAACTGGCCACCGCCCGCCAGTACGACCTCGACGTCACCTGGCTGATCGTCGACGACGGCGGCTACGGCATCCTCCGTGAGTACATGACCGACGCGTTCGGCCAGGCCACGGCGACGGAGCTCACCCGCCCCGACTACGTGGCCCTGGCCGAGTCCTTCGGGGTCCCGGGCGTCCGTACGACCCCCGAGAACCTGGAGACCGACCTGTCGAACGCCCTGGACCGACCGGGGCCCTCGGTGGTCGTCCTCCCGGCGGTGCTGCGGATGTTCGCGCCCACGCACCTGGCCTGAGAGGACGGCACACCCGCCCCCGGCGGGGCTACTTCAGGCGCAGCTCCTTCCACGTCTTCTTGCCGACGATGCCGTCGTACGGCTTGACGTGGTACTTCTTCTGGAACCAGATCACGGCGGCCTTGGTGTTCTTGCCGAAGTCGCCGTCGACCTTGAGCTTGGGCTTGTACGAGGTCGTCTGGTTGATCAGCGCCTGGACCTCCCGGACCGCGTTGCCCTTGCTGCCCTTGCGGACGGTGCCGCTGCCCTTGTAGTAGCCGCAGTAGTAGCCGAGGCTCTTCGTGTACGTGCACTTCTTCGCCGCGGCCGCGGTGGAGTGGGCGGTGACGCTCTCGGTCGCGTGGGCCGTGCCGGCGGTGGCCACGCCGCCCAGGAGGGCGAGCGTGGCGACACCGATCCCGAGGGACTTGTGCGTTGCGCCGATGGTCATGAGTGTTCCCCGTTTCCTTGGTTTCCTTGCTTGGGCCGGTTGTCGAGGCCGGGCGGGCACCGCGTCGGACGAACACGCCGCCCCGCCGGGCACCACCGACACTGCCCGCCGGCCGCGGGGGCGGGCCACAACCGCCGCCGGAATGCTGCCCACATGGGACGTCCCCTCTCCTGACCTGCGGGGACGTGCCGTTCGACGAGGCAGTGGCGGGACGCGGGTTACCCCAGGCGGTGGTTGAAAGCACCCTTTCGGGGGACGGTGTCGGGGAACCGCGGCGAGAACCCGCCGCATCTTCGGTAAAGAGTTGCTGGCATACGGAAGAGATGTGGGGGACATGTCTCCTTGGAAGCAACTGCCGACCTCGCTCGACCCCAGGATGCGCCAACTGGTCCTGCAGCTTCGCCGGGTCAAGGACCACAGCGGTCTCAGCCTGCAGGCACTGGCCGCCAGAACCGGGTACAGCCGCTCCTCCTGGGACCGGTACCTCAACGGCCGGGCGCTGCCTCCCCAGCCTGCCGTGGCCGCCTTCGCCCGCGCCTGTGCCGCCGACCCCGGCCGGCTGCTGGCCCTGCACGAGGTGGCCGCGGCGGCGCTGGACGGCGCCGCACGGGACACGCGCGGCAAGGAGGCGGAGACATCCGAGGAGCCGGAGGAGCCGGCCTACGCCGGGAAGGGCACGCGGGACGACGAGCCGGGGAGCGGCCGGCGATCGTGGGTGGCCTTCCTGGCGGCGGCGTCCGTCACGGCCCTGCTGGCCCTGACCGCGCTGCTGATGGCCGCCCCCTGGGACCACGGCAGGGCGCCGGACCGGCCGGCGGCCGCGGCGGGGAGTTCCGCCAAGGAACGGGTCGGGGACCCGTTCGTGTTCCAGGCGGGCAAGGACTACGCGTGCTCGGTCCGGAGGGGCAAGGACGGTCTGCTGTACGCGGGTTACAGCAACACCCGTACGGAGCTGCTCGGCATGGGATCCGCACAGTGGCCCGTCGTCGAGGCGCAGTGCCTGCTGCGGCACCACGGCTTCTCGCCGGGGCTCGCCGACGGGGCCTTCGGCAGCGGCACCGAGCGTGCGGTGCAGCGGCTGCAGCGGGACGCGCACATCGTCGTGGACGGGGTGGTCGGCGAGGACACCTGGGGAGTGCTGCGGCATGACACCCGGTGACCGGCACCTGGAATGCGACCGGCTGGCCGGGACGCTGCGCGGCCTGCGCGCCCGGACCGGCCTGAGCCTGGCCGGACTGGCGGACAAGACGCGGTACAGCAAGTCCTCCTGGGAGCGTTACCTCAACGGCAAGACGGTCCCGCCCCGGCAGGCCGTCGAGGCGCTGTGCGCCCTGGCGGGCGAGGATCCCGGCAGACCGCTCGCCCTGTGGGAGCTGGCCGAGGCCGTGTGGAGCGAGCGTTCCGGGCGTCCGCCGGAGCCCGCACCGCCGACCGCCCGAGCCGGACGCCCCGTGCCCTGCCCGGCGTCACCTCCGGACCCCGCCGAGGCCGGGCCCATGAAGAGCGGCACCGCCCAGCCTTCGGGAGACGACACGGCCGGGCCCGCCGAGGACGGCGCCGCAGCCCCGCGGGCGTCCCGTCGTGCCGCGTCCGAGGCGTCCGGTCACTCGGCGCGTCGGCTCCTACGCCCGTGCGTGCGCCGGGAGTTGGCCGTCGGAGGGCTCTGCGGTCTGGCCGCCGTCGCCGTCGCGGCGGCGCTCGTGGCCGCCGGTGCCTTCGGAGCCGGTCACCGGCAGTCGGTCGGCTCTCCGGCCACGTCCGCCCCGACGGTCCCGGCGTCGCCGGGCTGCGAGGGCGGCGGCTGCACGGGCAAGAACCCCGAGAGTTACGGATGCGACGTCATACCCCCGCCGACGACGCTGCGACGGCAGGCTTTCCCCGGACGAACCGTGGTCAAGATCCGGCACGGTGCCGCCTGCCACGCCGTGTGGGCCCGTATCGACCTGGGGAAGGTCGGCGATCGGGTCGAGATCCGCATACCGGGCCATGCTCCGCTGACGGCGGAGGTCAAGGACGAGTACGACGCGAAGGGTTCCCTTTCCACTCCCATGATCGCCCTCGGCCGCTCCGGCCCGGACACCGCCAGCGCCTGCCTGGTGCGGCAGCAGGAACGACGCTGCTTCGGCCTGCACGGAGCCGGTTCGTCCGGGTAGGGACGGCGATGGCCGGTCTGCACCCTTTCTTTGGTGGATAACGGTGGGTCAAATCTCAGACAACTCGCACAACCATTCGCCGCAGCCCGTACGTCAACTGGACATGACTCACTCGACAACCCGACGCGCCAGAGTGCTCGCGGCGGGCGTGGGCGCCGGGATGCTGATTCCCTGCGTGGCCGCCGCGCCGCCCGCCGCGGCCGCCGCACCCACGGTCAGCTGCACGTCCGACAAGGCAGGCCTGGCGGCCAAGTTGCAGAAGGACATCACCGCGGCCATGGCGAGCCGCAAGGGCACCATCGCCGTCGGTCTGCGCGATCGCGGCACCAACACGACCTGCACGCTGCGCCAGTCGACCGCCTACGACTCGGCGAGCGTGGTCAAGGTCACCGTCCTCGCCACCCTGCTGTGGGACGCCAAGAAGCACAACCGCTACCTCACCACCCGCGAGTCCACGCTCGCCACGGCCATGATCACCAAGTCGGACAACAACGCCACCTCCAGCCTGTGGAAGCAGCTGGGCGTGACGAAGGTGAAGGGCTTCCTGACCGCGGCCGGCATGACGCAGACCAAGCCCGGCGCGAACGGCTACTGGGGACTGACCCAGATCACCGTGCGCGACGAGCAGAAGCTGCTCGCACTGATCACGGCGAAGAACTCCGTGCTGAGCGACAACTCCCGCGCCTACATCCTCAAGCTCATGGGCCAGGTCGTCTCCTCCCAGCGCTGGGGCACGCCCGCCGGGGCGCCGTCCTCCGTCGCCGTGCACGTCAAGAACGGCTGGCTGTCGCGCTCCACGCACGGCTGGCGGGTGCACAGCGTCGGCACCTTCGACGGCGCCGGCCGCGACTACATGATCACGGTGCTCACCCAGGACAACAGCACCATGAACTACGGCGTCACCACCATCCAGAACATCGCCAAGGCCATCCACAAGGACCTCGTCCCCACGACGACGAACACCGTGCGCTACGTGCCCACCACCACACCGAAGGAGGCGTTCGTGGCGGTCCCCTCCGGCGGGTGATCCCCACGCCGCCGGGCGCGCTGCCACGGAGGGATGAAATCCGCCGCCGTGCGCGTTGGTGTCTTCCGGAAGATCAGCTCTTGAGGGAGGCACCGACGTGGCAGCGCAGCCGGGGTGGGCGCGGAGACTGGCCGGGTACGCCTGGCGTTACCCCAAGGACGTCGTCCTCGCCCTCGGCGCCTCGCTCGCCGGCATGGCCGTCACGGCGCTGGTACCGCTGATCACCAAGGTGATCATCGACGACGTGATCGGCGGCCACAGCCGCGGTATGGCCCCCTGGGCGGGCGCCCTGATCGCCGCCGCGCTCGTCGTCTACGTCCTCACCTACATCCGCCGCTACTACGGCGGCCGACTCGCCCTCGACGTCCAGCACGACCTGCGGACGGAGATGTACGAGACGATCACCCGGCTCGACGGCAGACGCCAGGACGAACTGTCCACCGGCCAGGTGGTCGGCCGCGCCACCAGCGACCTCCAGCTGATCCAGGGCCTGCTCTTCATGCTGCCGATGACCATCGGCAACGTACTGCTCTTCCTGATCTCCCTGGTGATCATGGCCTGGCTGTCGCTGCCGCTGACCCTGGTCGCCCTCGCCGTCGCCCCGGCCCTCGGCTGGATCGCCCGGCGCAGCCGCACCAAGCTCCACCCCGCCACCTGGTACGCACAGGCGCAGGCCGCCGCCGTCGCCGGCGTGGTCGACGGCGCGGTGGGCGGCGTACGCGTGGTGAAGGGCTTCGGACAGGAGGAGCAGGAGACCGCCAAGCTGCGCGACGTCGGCCGCAGGCTGTTCGCCGGGCGGCTGCGCACCATCCGGCTGAACTCCAGGTTCACCCCCGCCCTCCAGGCCGTGCCCGCCCTCGGCCAGGTCGCCATGCTGGCCCTCGGCGGCTGGCTCGCCGTGCGCGGGCACATCACGCTGGGCACGTTCGTCGCCTTCTCCGCCTACCTCGCCCAACTCGTCGGCCCGGTCCGCATGCTCGCCATGGTGCTCACGGTCGGGCAGCAGGCCCGGGCGGGCACCGAACGCGTCCTGGAGCTGATCGACACCGAGCCCACCCTGACCGGGGGCACCAAGGAACTGCCCGCCGACGCCCCCGCGACCGTCGAGTTCGACGACGTCTCCTTCGGCTACGAGGACGGCCGGCCCGTCCTCCAGGGGCTGTCCTTCGAGATCCGCCCCGGCGAGACCCTGGCCGTCGTCGGCTCCTCCGGCTCCGGCAAGTCCACGGTCTCGCTGCTGCTGCCCCGCTTCTACGACGTCACCCACGGCGCCGTCCTCGTCGGCGGCCACGACGTGCGCGAGCTGACCCTGGACTCGCTCAGGGCCGCGATCGGCCTGGTGCCCGAGGACTCCTTCCTGTTCTCCGACACCGTCCGCGCCAACATCGCCTACGGCCGCCCCGACGCCACCCCGGAGCAGATCGAGGCCGCCGCCCGCGCCGCCCAGGCCGACCGTTTCATCTCGGAGCTGCCCGAGGGCTACGACACCAAGGTCGGCGAGCACGGCCTGACCCTCTCCGGCGGTCAGCGCCAGCGCGTCGCACTGGCCCGCGCGATCCTCACCGATCCGCGCCTGCTCGTCCTGGACGACGCGACCTCCGCCGTGGACGCCCGGGTCGAGCACGAGATCCACGAGGCCCTGGCACAGGTCATGGAGGGCCGCACCACCCTCCTCATCGCCCACCGCCGCTCCACCCTGAACCTCGCCGACCGCATCGCCGTCCTCGACCATGGCCGCCTCGCCGACATCGGCACCCACGACGAGCTCCAGGAGCGGTCCCCCCTCTACCGGCGCCTGCTCACCGACCCCGACGAGCTCGGCGGCGTCTCGCCGGGCCACGCCCAGCCCGCCGCGCCCCCGGAGGACGTCTCCGTCCGGGAGGAACTGGACGCCGAGTTCGACGCCGAGCGCGGCATCACGCCCACACTGTGGGCGGGGGACCGCGAGCCCCGGGACACGGCGATGGCCGGCATGCCCGCCACCCCCGAACTGCTCGCCCAGGTCGCGGCGCTGCCGCCCGCGAACGACACCCCCGACATCGACGAGGGGCGGGCCGTCCGCCCGGAGGACTCCTACGGCCTGCGCCGCCTGCTGCGCGGCTTCGGCCTGCCGCTCCTGGCCAGCCTGGGCCTGGTCGCCGTGGACGCCGGCATGGGCCTGCTGCTGCCGATCCTGATCCGGCACGGCATCGACCAGGGCGTCACACGGATGGCCCTGGGCGCCGTATGGGCGGCCTCGCTGCTCGCCCTGCTCGCCGTGCTGGTGCAGTGGTCGGCGCAGATCGGCGAGACCCGGATGACCGGGCGGACCGGCGAGCGGGTGCTGTACTCGCTGCGCCTGAAGATCTTCGCCCAGCTCCAGCGGCTCGGCCTGGACTACTACGAGCGCGAGCTGACCGGCCGGATCATGACCCGGATGACGACGGACGTGGACGCGCTGTCGACGTTCCTGCAGACCGGTCTGGTCACGGCGTTCGTCTCGGCCGTCACCTTCTTCGGCATCATGGTCGCCCTGCTGGTGATCGACGTGCAGCTGGCGCTGGTCGTCTTCGCGACGCTGCCGCCGCTGGTCGTCGGCACGTTCTTCTTCCGCCGTGCGAGCGTGAAGGCGTACGAGCTCGCCCGTGAGCGGGTGTCGGTGGTCAACGCCGACCTCCAGGAGTCGGTGGCCGGGCTGCGGATCGTGCAGGCCTTCCGGCGCGAGCGGGACGGCGGGCGGCGGTTCGCCGAGCGCAGCGACAGCTACCGCCAGGCGCGGATCCGGGGCCAGTGGCTGATCTCGGTCTACTTCCCGTTCGTGCAGTTCCTGTCCTCGGTCGCGGCGGCCTCGGTGCTGATCGCGGGCGCGGGCCGGGTGGAGGCGGCCACGCTGACCACGGGCGCCCTGGTGGCGTACCTGCTCTACATCGACCTGTTCTTCGCGCCCGTCCAGCAGCTCTCCCAGGTCTTCGACGGCTACCAGCAGGCGACCGTCTCCCTGGGCCGCATCCGGGAACTGCTCCGGGAGCCGACGTCCACGAAGTCCGCCGCCGAGCCCCTCGACGTGGCCGCCCTGCGCGGCGAGATCGCCTTCGAGGACGTGCACTTCCGGTACGGCGCCGCCGAGGCGGGCGAGGCGGCACTCACCGGTGTCGACCTGCGCGTCCCGGCCGGACAGACCGTCGCCTTCGTCGGCGAGACCGGCGCGGGCAAATCGACCCTGGTGAAGCTGGTGGCCCGGTTCTACGACCCGACCGGCGGCCGGGTGACCGTCGACGGCACGGACCTCAGGGCGCTGGACCTCACCGCGTACCGGCACCGGCTCGGGGTCGTGCCGCAGGAGGCGTACCTCTTCCCGGGCACCGTCCGCGACGCCATCGCCTACGGCCGCCCCGACGCCACCGACGCCGAGGTGGAGGCAGCCGCGCGCGCGGTCGGCGCGCACGAGATGATCGCCACGCTGGAGGGCGGCTATCTGCACGAGGTCGCCGAGCGCGGGCGCAATCTGTCGGCCGGTCAGCGCCAGCTGATCGCGCTGGCCCGCGCCGAACTCGTCGACCCCGACGTGCTGCTCCTCGACGAGGCGACCGCCGCGCTCGACCTGGCCACCGAGGCACAGGTCAACCAGGCCACCGACCGGCTCGCGGGCCGCCGTACGACACTGGTGGTCGCCCACCGGCTGACGACGGCCGCCCGCGCCGACCGGGTGGTGGTGATGGACCACGGCCGGGTCGCCGAGGACGGCACGCACGAGGAACTGCTGGCCCGCGGCGGGCGGTACGCCGAGCTGTGGCGGACGTTCGTCGGCGCGCCCGAGTCGGAGGAGCAGGTCAGCACGTCCCGCTGAGCCCGCGGGCGCAACCATCCGGCCCTCGGGCCGCGTCCGTACATCCGTACGCTTGTACGCTCACGTCAGGGGGGACCGTGGACAGTGCTGCGATACGCCGGCGGCCGCTGCCGCTCGTGGCCGTGCTGACCGGGGCGGTGCTGCTGGCGTTCGCCGCGCCCGGCACCGCCCAGGCAGCCACCGCCTGCGCCGGCCGCGAGGTCAGAACGCTCTCCTTCGCCACCGGCACCGTCCACGTCCACAAGCGCGACGGCTACGTCTGCGCCCTCACCGTCACCAGGAAACCCGGCCCCAAACGGCCGATGTCGGTGACGGTGCAGGCCCGCGGCAACCGCCCGGTCACCGACAAGGGCCGCTACTCCCAGCACGCCGGCCCGGTCACCGTGCACGCGGGCCACCGGTGCGTGCGGGTCGCCGGATCGGTGGGGTCGAAGTCGGTGCACACGGACTGGATCCTGTGCTGAACCGCTGAAACACGTTCAGGTATTTTCCCTGCTCCCCTGGTGTGCACCCGAGTTGCTCCGATAGCTTCCGGCGAACATCTGTCTCATAGGGAGGGTGCATGCGCAAGGCGCTCAGATGGCTGCTCGCGCTCACGGTGTCCATCGGCACACTGAGCACGGCGGGGGTGGCTACCGCGGCCCAGCCGGAGGCCACGAACGGCCCCGCAAGCAGCACGGAAGCCGACATCCTGAACCAGCTCCTGGCCATTCCGGGCATGAGCCTGATCCAGGAGAAGCCCTACGCCGGCTACCGCTACTTCGTCCTCAACTACACCCAGCCGGTCGACCACCGCGACCCCTCGAAGGGCACCTTCGAGCAGCGGATCACCGTGCTGCACAAGGGAGTCGACCGCCCGACGGTCTTCTACACCGGCGGCTACAACGTCTCCACGACCCCCAGCCGCCGCGAGCCCACCCAGATCGTGGACGGCAACCAGGTCTCCATGGAGTACCGGTTCTTCACCCCGTCCCGGCCCGCCCCGGCCGACTGGTCCAAGCTCGACATCTGGCAGGCCGCCAGTGACCAGCACCGCATCTACCAGGCGCTGAAGCCGGTCTACTCGCAGAACTGGATCGCCACCGGCGGCTCCAAGGGCGGCATGACGGCCACCTACTACAAGCGCTTCTACCCCGGTGACATGGACGGCGTGGTCGCCTACGTCGCGCCCAACGACGTGGTCAACAAGGAAGATTCCGCCTACGACCGCTTCTTCGCCACCGTCGGCACCAAGGAGTGCCGCGACCGGCTGAACGGCGTGCAGCGGGAGGCGCTGGTGCGCCGGGAGTCGCTGGAGAACAAGTACGCCACGTACGCCGCCGACAACGGCTACACCTTCACCACCGTCGGTAACCTCGACAAGGCGTACGAGGCCGTCGTCCTCGACTACGTGTGGGGCTTTTGGCAGTACAGCCTGCTGAAGAACTGCGACACCATCCCGGCCGACGCCAAGAACGCCACCGACCAGCAGATCTGGGACACCGTCGACACCCACTCCGGGTTCTCCGCCTACACCGACCAGGGCCTGGAGCAGTACACGCCGTACTACTACCAGGCGGGCACACAGCTGGGCGCGCCGACGATCCAGTTCCCGCACATCGAGAAGCAGCTGATCCGCTACGGCTACCAGCCGCCGCGCAACTACGTGCCGCGGTCCATCCCGATGAAGTTCCAGCCGTCGGCGATGCGTGACGTGGACACCTGGGTGCGCCAGCACGCGAACCAGATGCTCTTCGTGTACGGGCAGAACGACCCGTGGGGCGCGGAGCCGTTCCGCCTCGGCAACGGGGCACGGGACTCGTACGTGTTCACGGCGCCCGGCATGAACCACGGGGCGAACGTCGCCGGTCTCGTGGCGGACGAGAAGGCGCTCGCCACGGCGAAGATCCTCAAGTGGGCCGGAGTCGCCACCCCGGCGGTCCAGGTGAACCCGTCGGTGGCCAAGCCGCTGGCCGGCTTCGACGCGAAGCTGGACGTGCGGGACGTGGAGCGCGAGCCCGCGCTCAGGCCGTGACGCGCCGGTCGGCACCCGCCGACACGCACGCGCTGATCGACACGCGCTGATCGACACGCGCTGATCCATTGGTGGGCTGCGCCCGGAGTCACAGTTTCCGGGCGCAGCCCACCGGTTCGTCGCCGCCGAGCCGGACGTACAGGGCGGTCGACGCCGGGCACTGGCCGCGGTCGCGCACCGCCCGCGTCACCCGGTACTCCGGTTTCCTCCTGCCCGTGCCGTCGCACGCGGTCTCCCGGACCTGGCCGCGGCCGGAGCTGTAGAGGCAGTCGCCGACGACGGTGCGCGGGCCGCCCCCGCCGCCGGGGTCGCCGGGGTGTGGCGGCTGGAGATTGCGCATGCAGGCGTAGCCCCGCGGGATCGCGCCGCCCTCCTGGCCGGGGGCGGCCGGCTGGGCGCCGATGTGCAGGACGAAGTCGGTGTCCGGCGGGCAGGGCGGGCCGTCGCCGGGCCGGCCGTCGTGGCGGGCGATCACCCGGGCCGCAGCCCGCTCCCCGGAACACGGCACCTCGGTGAAGCTCGTCGTGCCGAAGGAACTGCACTCGCCCAGGCCGAGGAACACCGCGCCGTGACCGGAGGGCCGCGCGGAGGCCGGGGCGCCGCCCCGCTCCTGGCCGCTCGTGGACCCGGACGGCCGCCCGCAGCCCGTCAGCAGAGCCACGAGCAGCGCCGGCAGGGCGCACGTCACCCCCACGGACCATTTCCCGCGCATCGCCATCCCCCGGTCCACCCCCCGGCCCAGCGTGGCCCGCCACAGCGGGGCCACGCCAGGCGTGCGGGGTGCTTCGGGCCAGTTGGCGGTGGCGCGCCGGGGGTGCGGCGTAAGCGCCGTACGCCCGGCGCGCGAGGGCGGCTAGTACGACAGGCCGTACCCGATGGGGTACAGGACCTGCGCCGGGTCGTCCGCCCGCTGGACCGGCACCGGGAGCCTGCCGTGCGGCCGCACCTGCCCTGCGATCACCCGTGCGGCGGCGCGCAGTTCCACGTCGGTCCAGGAGTAGGCCGCCAAGTAGGCCGGGACCGTGGGAAGGTGGGCGATGTCGTAGGGGTTGCGGATCGCGACCGCGATCACCGGGCGGCCGGTGGCGACGAGCCGTTGCACCAGCGTCTTCTGGGAACTGCCCGCCGTGACGTTGTACGTCCCGACCACCACCGCGTCCGCGTCCTGTGCCGCGGCCACCGCCTTGTCGATGGTCGCCGCCGACGGGGCGGTGCCCGTCGACAACGCCGTGGCCTGGAAACCGAGTTCGGTGAGGGCGGCGGCGAGCACTCCGGTGGGCGGGCCCGTGGTGCCCGACGGGGAGGCGGGGTCGGCGCCGACGACGAGCAGCTTGTTGTGGCTGCGGCGGGACAGCGGCAGCAGGCGGCCTTCGTTGGCCAGCAGGGTCGTGGTCCGCTCGGCGACGCGGTCGGCCGCCGCCAGGTGGGTGCCGATGCCCACGACGCGGTCGACGTCCGCCTGGCTGACGTAGGGGTCGTCGAGCAGTCCCAGCTTCGCCTTCATCCGCAGGATGCGCAGGATCGACTCGTCGAGCCGGGCCTCGGTCAGCTCGCCGGCGCGCACCGCGCTCAGCACCGCGTTCCAGGCCACGTCCAGCGAGGGCGGGTTGAGCAACTGGTCCACGCCCGCCTTCAGCGCCAGCACCGGCACCCGGTCGTCGCCGTACTTGGTGCGCACGCCGTCCATGCCGAGCGAGTCGGTCACCACGACCCCGTCGTAGCCGAGTTCGCCGCGCAGGATGCCGGTGAGGACCGGGTGGGAGAGAGTGGCCGGGTCGCCGGAATCGTCCAGCGCCGGGAACTGGATGTGCGCGGTCATGATCGAGTCGATGCCGGCCTTGATCGCGGCCCGGAACGGCACCGCGTCCAGCTTCTCCCACAGCTCGCGGCTGTGCGTGATGACCGGGAAGCCGTAGTGGCTGTCGGTGGCGGTGTCCCCGTGCCCGGGGAAGTGCTTGGCGGTCGCCGCCACCTTGGAGCTCTGGTAGCCCTTCACCTCCGCGGCCACCAGCCCCGCCACCGCGTCCGGGTCGGCGCCGAAGGACCGTACGCCGATGACCGGGTTGGCCGGGTTGACGTTCACGTCGGCGTCGGGGGAGTAGTCCTGGTTGATGCCGAGGGCGCGCAGCTCGGCGCCGGATATTCGGCCCAGGGTGTGGGCGTCGGCGGGCGAGCCGCCCGCGCCCATCGCCATGGCGCCCGGGAAGAGGGTCGCGGGCTTGCCCACACGGCAGACGATGCCGTGCTCCTGGTCGGTGGCCACGAGCAGGGGCAGACCGCGCGGCTGCCCGAGGGCCGCCTGCTGGATCCCGTTGGACAGGTCGGCGATCTGGTGCGGGTTCTTGGTGTTGTTGGCCCAGGCGAAGTAGATGATGCCGCCGACGCGGTACTTGGCGACCAGCTCGGCGGCCGTGCGGACGCCGATCTCCTTGAGGTTGGCGTCGATGTCGGCCTGAGTCGGGGCAGTGGCCGAGTGGCCGTAGACCCGCATCACGAAGAGCTGGCCGACCTTCTCCTCGAGCGTCATCCGGGAGATGAGGGCACGCAGCTTCTGGTCGTTGTGGGAAGCGGCGTGGGCGGTGCCGGTGCCCTGGACCGCCAGGGCGGCGGTGATGCCGGCGGTGGCGGCGAGGAGGGTACGTCTGGAGGGAAGTGCGGTGGTTCCCGTGCTGGTGTCGTGCACGTGCGCCCCTTCCGGAGGAGATCGGCTGGAGTACCACTGAAGGAAACTTCCGAGGAGTCACCAATATCCGGGAAGTTTCTGCCAGTCAAGGGAGTGCACAGGAACCGGTGGGGGCCGCCGCCGGCGTTGCCGGAGGGGGGCGCGCCGACGGCGGCGGGCTGCCGACCGCGGTGCGGAGGAGAGGGTGGTCGGCGACCGCCGGCCGTCGGCGAGGCCGACACCGCACCGCGCGGACTCCTCCGGCAGCTCGCCGGTTGGACGGGCGGGAGCGGGGGCGGGTTCCCGGCCGGGCGCGGATTCCCACACGTCGGTGCGGATGTGGCCGCGAGGGCTCAGCGGGGCTCAGCGGGGCGTGTGGGCGGACACCTCGGGCCAGTGCTCCCGCAGGGTGCGCACCGTCTCCGCGATGGCCGGCCTCCGGGCGGCGCCCGTGCGCCACAGCGCGTACAACCGCCGTACGGGCATGGGGTCCAGCGGCACCTCCACGACCCCCTCGGGCAGCGGGCCCCTGCCCAGGCGCGGGATCAGCGCGACGCCCAGGCCCGCGGCGACCAGGGCGACCAGGGTCGGGTTCTCGTCGGCCTGGTGGACCACGTTCGGCTCGTGCCCGGCGGCGCGCAGGGTGCGCAGCAGCCAGTCGCTGCACACCCGGCCCGGCGGCTGGCAGATCCACCGCTCGCCGCCCAGCTCCTCGCGCCGTACCCCCGTCCGCCCCGCGAACGGGTGCCCGGCCGGCACCAGCAGGTCGCACAAGTCGTCCCCGATGACGGCCTGTTCCACCCCGGACGGCGCGGGCAGCGGGGCGATGTCCCAGTCGTGCGCGACGGCCAGGTCGACGGCGCCCTTGGCGACCAGGTTCACCGAGAGATGCGGGTCGACCTCGCTGAGCCGGGCGTCCAGGGCCGGATGCCGGCGGGCCAGGTCCGCGAGGACGCGGGGCATGAGCCCGCGCGCCGCCGAGGCGAACGCCGCCACCAGCAGCCGCCCGGCGGGCACCCCGCGCCGCTTCTCCAGCTCGGTCTCGGCGCGCTCCACGAGCGTCAGCAACTCTCCTGCTGTGACGACCAGTTGGTGTGCCTCGTCGGTGAGCCGCACCCCGCGCCCCTCGCGTTCGAGGAGTACGGTCCTGGTCTCCCTCTCCAGCTTGGCGATCTGCTGCGACACCGCCGACGAGGTGTACCCGAGCGCGGCGGCGGCCGCCCCGACGGTGCCGTGCACGGAGACGGCGTGCAGGGCGCGCAGACGCTGGAGATCGAGCACGGTTCCTCCGACGGGCGAATGGTTAGCAGTGCTTCACTCCATGGTGCAGCAATCATCGCTGGTGCTTCACGGTCCGCGGAAGTGATCCTCGGTACATGCGACCTGCCCATGTCCTGCTCGCCGTCCTCGTCGCCGCCGTCTGGGGTGTGAACTTCACCGTCATCGAGGTCGGCCTCGGCCACTTCCCGCCCCTGCTGTTCTCGGCCCTGCGCTTCCTGGCGGCCGCGGTGCCCGCCGTCTTCCTGGTGGGCCGGCCGAAGGTGGCGTGGAAATGGATCGTGGCGGTGGGACTGGTGCTCGGCGTCGCCAAGTTCGGGCTGCTGTTCGTCGGGATGGACGCCGGGATGCCCGCCGGGCTCTCCTCCCTGGTGCTCCAGATCCAGGCGGTCTTCACGGCCCTGTTCGCCTTCCTGGTGCTGGGCGAACGGCCCACGGGCGTACGGGTGCTGGGCATGGGCGTGGCACTCGTCGGCATCGGCGTCGCGGCCGTGGACGAGGGCACCGCGGGCCCCCTCGGTGCCTTCGCGCTCGTCGTCGCCGCGGCGGCCTGCTGGGGCGTCTCCAACGTCCTGACCCGCAAGGCGACCTCCCCGGACGCACTGAACTTCATGGTCTGGGTGAGCACCGTCCCGGTCCTGCCGCTGCTCGGCCTGTCGCTGCTGCTGGAGGGCCCCTCCCGGGACCTGGCCGCGCTGCGCGCCCTGGACTGGCAGGGCGCGGGCACGGTCCTCTACGTCGCCTGGATCACCACGGTCTTCGGCTTCGGCGCCTGGGGGTGGCTGCTGCGCCGCCACCCGGCCTCCACGGTCGCGCCGTTCTCACTGCTGGTCCCGGTCTTCGGCATGTCCTCGGCGGCGCTCTTCCTCGGCGAATCGGTCAGCCCCCTGCGCTGGTGCGCGGCGGCGCTGCTGGTCGGCGGGGTGGCGCTGACCTCGCTCGCACCGAGCCGCCGCCGCGAGCAGCCGCCGGCCCCGGCCCCGGAGACCGCCGTCCACGCCGAAGGCCCCGAGCCGTCGCACCTCGCCGGGCTGCCGCGGTGAGGCCGGCGGCACCACCGGTGGCGGTCCGGTCGCAGCACTAGTGCCCCAACAGGCAACGTTCGCCACGTCGCGACGCCCGGCACGCTCCCCCGAGCTCTTCGAGCAGGGGGGACCCCCACTCGCCGCACCGGTCGAAAGCCCAAGTACGTCCAGTACGAGGACTTCCGGCCGGCACTCCCCCAAGCTCTTCGAGCAGGGGGACCCCCAGAGCAGGCACCGGACGCCGCTCCTTGACGGGCGAACGTTGCCTGCCGGGGCACTGGGTCAGGCCGACTCGGTCAGCAGCCGGGCCAGATGCTCCCGCCCCGGACCGAGCAGGTCCGGCAGCGGTGCCGCCGCCTCGTACCAGCGCTTCTCGTACTCCCAGCACAGCCAGCCGTCCCAGCCGTGGCGGGTGAGGACCTCCACGCACTCGGCGAGCGGCAGGGCACCCGCGCCCAGGGGGAGGGGCGTCGTGTCGTCGGCCGAGGCGATGTCCTTGACCTGGACGTAGCCGAGGTACGGGGAGAGGGCGGCGAAGGTCTCCGGGGGCTGCTCGCCGCCCAGCCAGGTGTGCATCACGTCCCACAGGGCGCCGATCTGGCGGTGGCCGACCGGACCGAGGACGCGCAGGACGTCCGCGCCCGTGCGGTGCGAGTCGTGGGTCTCCAGCAGGATGCGGACGCCCAGGTCGGCGGCGTGTCCGGCGACGGCCGCCAGCCGCCGGGCGGCGAGGGCGTCGCCCTCCGGGGCCGGCCGCCGCGGATCCGCGCCGGGAAACACCCGCACGAAGGAAGCGCCCAAGTCTCCGGCGAGCTTGAGGAGTTCGCGGATCTCACGATCCACGGCCGCGTCGTCGCCGGGCGCGGCGACCCGCGGGTACCCGGCGAGCCCCAGGATCCCGACCCCGCCCGCCTCGAACTCGGCGGCCACCTCGGCCCGTTCAGTGGCCCCGAGTCCCGGGTGCACCGGCTCCTCGGGGTGGGCGCGCAGTTCGACACCGTGGTAGCCGTGCGCGGCGGCGAGCCGGACCACGTCCGGTACGGGCAGACCGGGCACACCCAGGGTGGAGAAGGCGAACTTCATGGGCAGGGACCCTACCCGTCATGCGCCCGGTTCGCCCAGATTCAGCCGCCAGTCCTGGCCCACCAGATCCTTGCCGAAGGAGTGGTGCGGCTGCTCGGAGACCAGGACGAAGCCGTGCCGCTGGTAGATGCGGCGGGCGCTGCCGAGCACGTCGTTGGTCCACAGCACCAGGTCCCGGTAGCCGGCCCCACGCGCGAAGTCGACGACCGCACGCACCAGCCGGTCGCCGATGCCCAGTCCGCGCGCCTCGGGCCCGACGAGCAGCAGCCTCAGCCGGGCGGTGGCCGGGGCCTCGTCCCGTACGCACATCACGCATCCCACCGGCCGCCCGTCGAGCTCGGCGATCCACACCCGCTCCAGGTCCGGGTCGTGGTCCTCGGCGAAGCCGGCGACGATCCTCGCCACCAGGCCCTCGTAGCCGGCGTTCCAGCCGTACTCGGCGGCGTACACCGCGCCGTTGCGCTGCACGATCCAGCCCAGGTCGCCGAATCCCGGCCCGCGCAGCACGACGTCCTCCGGCCGGGGCGCCCGCCCCTCGGACAGGATCTCCCGTACGGTGCGCATCGCGTCCGCCAGCCGCGGCCGGTCCGCCGGCGGTACGGAGAGCAGCAGCCGGCCGACGGACTCCCGCGCCCGCTCCTCCAGCAGGCCGCCGGTCTCCCTGCCCCGCGGGGTGAGGGCGACGCTCCGGCGCCGGGGATCACGCTCGGACGGCCCGCGCTCGACCAGCCCCTCCCGCTCGAACTTGTTGAGGATCCGGCTCAGGTACCCGGCGTCCAGCGAGAGTTCGGCCCGCAGGTCCGCCGCGTCGGTCCGGGGCGCGTGCGCGAGTTCGTAGAGCACCCGGGACTCGGTGAGCGTGTAGGGGGCGTAGAGGTGGCGGCCGTAGTCGAGGGCGCCGATGGCGTTGGTGTAGAAGCGGTTGAACGCGCGGATGTCCTGGACGGTCATGTGGGGCCCCCATAGGCGAGGGGTGGGAGACGGGCACGGTTCCGCCACCGGCCCGGACAGCCCGGATACTTGACCCAGTCAGAGAAACCGCTCACCCCGAGGCTATCCCCGCAACGACCACCCGTCCACGCCTCGGCCTCGCTCCGCCACACGCCCCGCGCGGTGCGCCCGTGGACTCGCGCGGTGCCTCACGCGCGGCGCGGCGTCTTACGCCCCCCGGTGCCTCACGCCTCGCGTAGTGCCTCACGCCCCGAGCGGCGCTTCACGCCCGTACGGCGTCTCACGCGCCGCTTGGTGCTCGCACGACCCGCGCTCCTCAAGTCCCGCGGGACGTCTCACGCCCCGCCAGATGCCTCCGTCTCGCGCGGTGTCTCACCCCGTGGCGCCGCACGTTGCGGGGTCCCCGTGGGTTCTCGTGTGTCTCACGTCCCGCGAGGTGTGCCCGTGGACTCGCTCGGTGCCTCACGCCCCGCGCTCACGTCCTGCGGGATGTGTCTCCTGCCCTGCGGGACGTCTCCCGTCCCGCCAGGTGCCTCCGCCTCCGCGCGATGTCTCACCCCTGCGCGGCGCTTCACGTCGCGGGGTCCCCGTGGGCTCGCGCGTGCCTCAGGCCCCCCGCGGTGCCCCCGTGGACCCCCGCACCATCAGCTCTCCCGGGATGGTCGCGACGCCTCCGGGCGGCGGCTCCTCGCGGCCCATCGCGATGCGGCCCGCGCGCGCCCCCGCTTCCGCGAGCGGCAGCCGGACCGTCGTGAGGGCGGGGACCGTGTCGACGCTGAAGGGCAGGTCGTCGAAGCCCGCCACCGAGACGTCCTGGGGGATGCGCAGACCGGACTCGCGCAGTGCGGCGCAGGCGCCCAGCGCGACGGAGTCGTTCGCTGCGACGACCGCCGTCAGGGACGGGTCGCGGCGCAGCAGCTCCAGGGTGCCCTCGTGGCCGGACGAGCGGTCGTACCGGCCGTAGACCGTACGGCCGGGGTCGTCCTCGATGCCCGCCGCCGCCAGCGCCTCCCGGTGGCCCTCCAGGCGGTGCCGGGTGGTCGTCCGCTCCTCGGGACCCGCGATGTAGCCGAGCCGCCGGTGGCCCAGGGCGATCAGATGCTCCGTCAACCGCCGTCCGCCGCCCCGGTTGTCGAAGGCCAGCGCGATCGCCTGGGTGCCGGGCGCCGGCGGCCGCCCGCACAGCACCACGCGCGTCCCGGCGTCGGCCAGCTTGCGCAGCTTCGCCGAGACCGCCGCCGCGTGCGGCGCGTCCTCCACGGCCCCGCCGGTCAGCACCACCGCCGCCGCCCGCTGCCGTTGCAGCAGGGTCAGGTAGGTCAGCTCGCGGTCCGGTGAGCCGCCCGTGTTGCAGACCACCGCCAGCCGCTCTCCGCCGGCCCGGCCCCCGGGGCCGCCGATCTCCGACTGGATGGCGCTCGCCATGATCCCGAAGAAGGGGTCGGCGATGTCGTTCACCAGGATGCCGACCAGGTCGGAGGTCGCGGCGGCGAGCGCGCTCGCGGGGCCGTTGAGCACGTAGTCCAGCTCGTCGACCGCCTTCAGCACCCGCTCCCGGGTGGAGGCGGCGACCGGGTAGTTGCCGTTCAGCACGCGCGACACCGTCGCGGGAGAGACCTGTGCGCGGGCCGCCACGTCCGCCAGGGTCACCGTCATCTCGTCGTCCTCCGGTCGCGCATCTCGTCCTCGTACGTGCCGTGCTCAGCCGGTACGTGTCACCCGCGGCCCGCCGTCGGGGATGCGGCCGCTCAGGGTGTCGAGCAGACCTTACGGCCACCCGGCCCACCCGTTCGCCCCCTCGAACCAGCACGTCCTGGACGGGCTCTTGTCCGGACCGCTGTCCAGAGGCTAGCTTCTCTGTGTATAGAAAGCGCTTGCTGCAACGCTCACCAGTGCGACCACCGGGGGCGTACGCGGCGCGTGGACCGCGTACGAAGGGACTGACGTGACACGCAAGACGGTGCGGATCGCCATGAACGGCGTGACCGGTCGCATGGGGTACCGCCAGCATCTGGTCCGATCGATCCTCGCCCTGCGTGAGCAGGGCGGACTCGACCTCGGCGACGGCACCGTGCTGTGGCCGGAACCGGTCCTGGTCGGCCGGCGCGAGCACGCCCTGCGGGCGCTCGCCGAGAAGCACGGCCTGGAGCACGTCTCGACCGACCTGGACGCCGTCCTCGCCGACCCGGCCGTCGACATCTACTTCGACGCGCAGGTCACCTCGGCCCGCGAGGAGGCGATCAAGAGGGCGATCGCCGCCGGCAAGCACGTCTACACCGAGAAGCCCAGCGCCACCGGCCTGGAGGGCGCCCTGGAGCTCGCCCGGCTCGCCCGCGAGGCCGGCGTCAAGCACGGCGTCGTCCAGGACAAGCTCTTCCTGCCCGGACTGCTCAAGCTGAAGCGGCTGATCGACGGCGGCTTCTTCGGCCGGATCCTGTCCGTGCGCGGCGAGTTCGGCTACTGGGTCTTCGAGGGCGACTGGCAGGACGCCCAGCGCCCGTCCTGGAACTACCGCGCCGAGGACGGCGGCGGCATCGTCGTCGACATGTTCCCGCACTGGGAGTACGTGCTGCACGAGCTGTTCGGCCGGGTCACCTCCGTACAGGCCCTCGCCGCCACCCACATCCCCCAGCGCTGGGACGAGAACGGCAAGCCCTACGAGGCCACCGCCGACGACGCCGCCTATGGCGTCTTCGAGCTGGAGGGCGGCGTGATCGCCCAGATCAACTCCTCCTGGGCGGTCCGCGTCAACCGCGACGAACTCGTCGAGTTCCAGGTGGACGGCACCGAGGGGTCGGCCGTCGCCGGCCTGCGCAACTGCCGCGTCCAGCACCGCTCCGCCACCCCCAAGCCGGTCTGGAACCCCGACATCCCCGCCACCGAGGCATTCCGCGACCAGTGGCAGGAGGTGCCCGACAACCAGGACTTCGACAACGGCTTCAAGGCCCAGTGGGAGCTGTTCCTCAAGCACGTCTACGCGGACGCCCCCTACCACTGGGACCTGCTCGCCGGCGCCCGCGGCGTCCAACTGGCCGAGCTGGGCCTGAAGTCCTCGGCCGAGGGCCGCCGCCTCGACGTACCGGAGATCCAGCCGTGACCATCCGACTGCCCGGCGCGGGCGGGGCGCTGCGGACCTACGAGCCCCGCACCGAGCCGTTCGCCCCCACCCCCGGCACGCCCTTCACCTCCCGCACCGTCTTCTCGGCGGCGCACGTCGTCGCCGACCCGTTCGCCGACGCGTCGCCCGACTCGCCCGCCGCCGTCGACTGGGACGCCACCCTCGCCTTCCGCCGCCATCTGTGGGCCCACGGGCTCGGCGTCGCCGAGGCCATGGACACCGCGCAGCGCGGCATGGGCCTGGACTGGGCGGGCGCGGCCGAGCTGATCCGCCGGTCCGCTGCCGAGGCCCGCGGCGTCGGCGGGCGGATCGCCTGCGGCGTCGGCACCGACCAGCTCACCGGCGGCTCGCTCGCGCAGATCCGGGCCGCGTACGAGGAGCAGCTCGCCGTCGTGGAGGAGGCGGGCGCCCAGGCGATCCTGATGGCCTCGCGCGCCCTGGCGGCCACGGCCGAGGGCCCGGAGGACTATCTGGAGGTCTACGGCCACCTGCTCCGCCAGGCCGCCGACCCGGTGATCCTGCACTGGCTCGGCCCCATGTTCGACCCGGCCCTGGAGGGTTACTGGGGCTCGGCCGACCTGGACGCGGCCACCGACACCTTCCTCCAGGTCATCGCCGCCCACCCCGAGAAGGTCGACGGCGTGAAGATCTCGCTGCTGGACGCCCAGCGGGAGATCGACCTGCGCCGCCGACTCCCGCAGGGCGTGCGCTGCTACACCGGCGACGACTTCAACTACCCGGAGCTGATCGCCGGCGACGAGCAGGGCTTCAGTCACGCGCTGCTCGGCATCTTCGACCCGCTCGGACCGCTGGCGGCCGAGGCGGTACGGGTCCTGGACACCGGGGACGTCAAGGGCTTCCGCGGCCTGCTCGACCCCACGGTCGAACTGTCCCGGCACCTCTTCCAGGCTCCCACCCGCTTCTACAAGACCGGCGTGGTGTTCCTGGCCTGGCTCGCCGGGCACCAGGCGCACTTCACGATGGTCGGCGGCCTCCAGTCGGCCCGCTCCCTGCCGCACCTCGCCCGCGCCTACGAACTCGCCGACGGACTCGGCCTGTTCCCGGATCCGAAGCTCACCGAGGAGCGGATGAAGAACCTGCTGTCGCTGTACGGGGTGAACCAATGAGCGCGGACCTGGAACGCTTCTCGATCAACCAGATGACGGTCAAGCAGCTGTCACTGCCAGAACTGGTGGACACCTGCCTGGAGTTGGGAGTGCCGGGCGTAGGCCTGTGGCGCGAACCGGTGCGGGCGTACGGGGTGGAGGCCGCCGCCAAGCTCGTACGGGACGCGGGCCTCACCGTCACCACCCTGTGCCGGGGCGGCTTCCTCACGGCGATCGACCCGGTCGAGCGGGCCGAGGCGCTGGGCGACAACCACGCGGCGATCGACGAGGCCGCGGCGCTCGGCACGGACACGCTGGTGCTGGTCTCCGGCGGACTGCCCGCCGACAGCAAGGACCTGCATGGGGCCCGTGAGCGCATCGCGGACGCCCTCGCCGTCCTCGGCCCGTACGCCGCCGAGCGCGGTGTCCGCCTGGCCATCGAGCCGCTGCACCCCATGTACGCCGCCGACCGCTGCGTGGTCTCGACCCTCACCCAGGCGCTCGACCTCGCCGAGCGCTTCCCCGCCGGCCAGGTCGGCGTCACCGTCGACACGTACCACATCTGGTGGGACGACACCGCTCCGGAGCAGATCGCGCGGGCGGGCGCGGGCGGCCGCATCCACACCTTCCAGCTCGCCGACTGGACCACCCCGTTGCCCGAGGGTGTGCTCAACGGTCGCGGCCAGATCGGCGACGGCTCGATCGACATGCGGGAGTGGAAGCGGTACGTGGAGGCGGCCGGCTACACCGGCGCCATCGAAGTCGAGCTGTTCAACGAGGAGTTGTGGGCCCGGGACGGACGGGAGGTACTGGCGGAGACGGCGGACCGGTTCGTGGATCACGTGATCCGATGACCGTCCGACGCAGGCGAAGAGCCGAGGGGGCGGGTCGACGGACCGGGACCCCTCGAAGCCGTCCGGGCGCCGCACCCCCGGACGGGCCACGGACGAACACCCGCACGGCTCAAGTCGGACGCCCCGCACGGCTCAAGAGGAACGCCCCACCCCGCTCAAGACGGACACCCCACCCCCCTCAAAGGGCGTCGACCTCCGCCGCCGTCGGGTAGGACTCCTGCGCGCCCCGCCGGGTGACGGCGACCGCGCCGACCCGGGCCGCGTAGGCCGCCGCCTCCTCCAGGGACGCGCCCGCGCCCAGCCGCCAGGCCAGCGCCGCGGTGAACGCGTCGCCCGCGCCCGTGGTGTCCACGGCGTCCACCTTCACGGACGGGACCCGGGCGACCCTGTCGGCGGACGCCACCAGCGCGCCCTCGCCGCCCAGCGTGACCACCACCGAGCGCGGGCCCAGGGCAAGCAGGTCCCGCGCCCAGCTCTCGGGGGTGTCGCCCGCCTCGGCGCCGCCCAGGATCACCTTCGCCTCGTGCTCGTTCACGATCAGCGGGTCGCAGGCCTTCAGGAGTTCCTGCAGCAGCGGGCGCGGCGGCGACGGGTTCAGCACGAAGCGGCTGCCCGGCGCGAGGTTCCGCACCGCCTCCACGACCGTCTCCAGCGGGATCTCCAGTTGCGCCGAGACCACCCGGGAGGCGCGCAGGAGGGCCCCGGCCGCGCGGACGTCCTCGGGGGTGAGCCGGCCGTTGGCGCCCGGCGAGACCACGATGCTGTTGTCGCCGGACGGGTCCACCGTGATCAGCGCGACCCCGGTCGGCGCCCCGCCGACCAGCACGCCCGCCGGGTCGACCCCGGCCGCGCGCTGGGCGTCGAGCAGCAGCCGGCCGTGGGCGTCGTCGCCGACCCGGGCCAGCAGCGCCGTCCGGGCCCCGAGCCGGGCGGCGGCCGCGGCCTGGTTGGCGCCCTTGCCGCCGGGGTGGACGCTCAGATCGGAACCGAGCACCGTCTCCCCGGCGGCGGGCCGCCGCTCGACACCGATCACCAGGTCGGCGTTGGCCGACCCCACGACCAGGAGGTCGTAGTCGTACATGTGCGCTCTCTCCTTACGGGGCTGATCCACGAGGGGGCCCGGGGCTGATTCATGAGGGGGCCCGGACGACTGGCGGAAACCGGTCAGGCCGCCGCCACCGCGTCGCCGCCCGGCTCGCCGCAGGAGCGGCGTACGACCAGCCGGGCGGGGAGGGTGACGGACCGCGCGGGCCGTCCCGCTATCCGGTCGACCAGGGCGCGTACGGCGGCCCGCCCCAGCTCGCCGGTGGGCTGGGCGATCGCGGTGATCGGCGGGTCGGTGTGCGGGAACCACGGGATGTCGTCGAACGCGGCCAGGGCGATGTCGTCGGGCACCCGCAGCCCGCGCGCGCGGATGGCGTCCAGCGCGCCGAGCGCCATCAGGTTGTCGGCGGCGAACACGGCCTCGGGAGGCTCGGGCAGCCCGAGGAAGCCCTCGGTGACTCGCCGGCCGCTCCCGGCCCTGAAGTCGCCCTGGCCGACGTACGCGTCCGGGAGCGGGAGGCCGTGGGCGGCCAGCGCCTCGCGGAACGCCTCGACGCGCTCGCGGCCGGTGGTGGTGGCCGCGGGGCCCGCGATGATCGCGAGCCGCCGGTGGCCGAGTCCGTACAGGTGCGCGACGAGATCCCGTACCGCCGCCGGCCCGTCCGAGCGGACGACGGGCACGTCCACGCCCTCGATCCACCGGTCCACGAACACCATCGGCGTGCCCGCGCGCGCGGCGTCCAGCATCAGCGGGGAGCCGCCGTCGGTGGGGGAGACCAGGAGGCCGTCGATACGGCGGTCGAGCAGGGTCCGTACGTGGTGGTCCTGGAGGCCGGGCCGCTCGTCCGCGTTGCCGATGATCACGCTGTAGCCGAGGGTGCGGGCCTCCTCCTCGACGGAGCGGGCCAGCGCGGTGAAGTACGGGTTGAGCACGTCGCTGATGACCAGGCCCAGGGTGCGGGTCCGGTGGGTGCGCAGGGACCGGGCGACGGCGTTCGGGCGGTAGCCCAGTGCCTCGACGGAGGCCAGCACGCGTGCGCGTGCGTCGGCGCTGACCGACGGGTGCTCGTTCAGGACGCGCGAGACCGTGGCGACGGACACGCCCGCCACGGCGGCGACGTCCTTGATGCTCGCCATCGCCGCACCTCCTCGTGGAATCGATTACACAAACGATTGGAAACGATTACACGGGCCGACCGCAAGGGCCCGTTGCCGGATCGTTGTCCTTCGGGGCCGGCCCGGGGAGTGGCGCGAAATCGCCCCCGTCCGAGCGATGAGTCCGCCCTCCGGCGTCAGTCATCACACACGACAGCGTCCGCCACAGGAAGGCACCCGCCATGACCGCCGCCGCCAAGGGCCCCGCGAGCTACTTCCCCTCCATCGAGAAGAAGTACGGCCGGGCGATCGCCGAGTGGAAGGACCTCATCCGCTCCTCGCCGCTGACCAAGCACATGGAACTGGTCAACTGGCTCAAGTCCGAGCACGGCCTGGGGCACGGCCACGCCAACGCCCTGGTGGCCCACACCCTCGCCGAGGGCAAGGCCGGATGAGCGGCGGGCCCCGCCGCCGGCCCGGCCGGCGGCCACCGTGCCGACACCGACCTCGGAGACCAGCTTGACGTGGATCCGCGCCCGCGGGTTCGCGTTCTTCAGGTCGTGGATCAGTTGGG